>NZ_DATJIY010000066.1:0-82873 GCF_035492835.1 Dinghuibacter sp. | reverse complement strand
GACCCTCCATACGATCGCCAATTCGCTGACCCAGCTGGGCAATGGGGTCCAGGTCGCCATGCCGGTGAACCTGGGCGGCGCCTGTTCCGCGGCGCTGCATTCCAGCTACGGTTTACCGGTAAAGAATCTTTTGTCCGTGGTAACACTGTCCGGCCGGCTGGCATATAGCCAAACCCCCAACCTCCTGAACGGCCTCGTGGCCAGCTCGCAGAACACCAACGTGTCCCTTTCCCTGTCGACGTCGACCGCCATAGCGGACAAACTCGATCTTATGACAAACGCAAACGCCGGCTACAACGTATACCGCTATCCGTTCCAGGCCGGACAGCAGCCGGATTTTTTTAGCGCCCAGGCCACGGGGATCATCCGGTGGTACCTTGGGTGCTGGACGATTTCGGTCAACGCGGCGTACCAGTACAACGGCAACCTTTCCCCTGGCTTTAAGAAGGGAACCTTGTTGCTGTCGCCGGCGGTGGAGGTTCGGTTGTTCAAGCACAAGGCCGGGAACATTAAGCTCTTTGTGTTCGATCTGCTCAACCAGAATTCGGGTATATCGAGGACCGTAGACGGGAACTTGCTGCAGGAGAGCAGCGCGGAGGTACGCGGACGGTTTGGGATGGTCTCATTTTCGTATGATATCCGGCGTTTTGGAAAGAAAAAGCCCTAAGAATTGCTCTCTACAATATGGAAGAAATCGTTGCGGTAGCTATTCCCGATGGGGATGATCTTTTTTCCGATGGTGATCTCGTTGCGGGAAATGGAGTCGATGTGGTGAAGGGATACTACGAAGGAGCGGTGGACGCGGACGAAGACGTCGTCGGGGAGTTTTGACGAGAACGTTTTCAAATTCTGGAGGGTGATGACCGGCTGCGTTTTGCCGGCCAGGATGATCTGGGTGTAGTCCTTCATGCCTTCGCAGAACTGGATGTCTTCGAATTTGATACGGATGATCTTGTATTCGGAGTTGATGAAGATGAAGCCGTCGCGTTTCCAGCGGTTGTAACCACCTTCCTTGGGACTGTATTTGTTGCGGACGGCCTGGCGGATGGTTTCGATGACCTGCTCGAGGGTGGCCGTTTTGGTAAGGAATCCGAAAACCCGGTTGGCGCCGAGCTCGTCCACGCGGTCGTGTTCGGAGATGAGACAGACGACGGGGGGTACCTTGACGTTATAGATGTACGAATAGGTGGTCAGCGGCTCCACGAACCCATATTCGCAAAAGATGAGGTCGGTATCGGATAGCGAGCCCTCCAGGACCGACTCCAGCTGGGAGGCGCGTTTTTCCAGGATCGCCCCCGGGATCTCCCGAAGGTGTTGCTCCAGTCCGGTCCATTCCTGTGGTTCGCGCGCGAGGATCAGGCTCTTGATGTTATGCATGAGACAAATCTAGCGAAAATCCAGGCGCTGGCGGCACACCGCAAAGCGTCAGAGCCTCCGCGTCAGCGCATGCACCGCCCCCCTGTAAAAATCGCTCACGGGTATCTCGCGCTCTCCGAGGTAGATGCTGCTCTTGCGGATGGAGTGTATCCTGTCCACCGACACGATATACGACTTATGCACCCGGATAAAACGGCCGGGTGGGAGCAGCTCCTCGATGGCCTTCATCCCCATCCGCGTGATGACGGGTTTGGAGCCGTGGTGGAGGTAGATCTTGATATAGTCCTTCAGCCCTTCCACCCAGGCGATGTCCTTGAAATCAACCTTGACGAAAGAGTAGTCGACGCTGGCAAAAAAGAAATCGGCTGCCGCGGGCGGCGATACCCGGTCACGGGCGCGGTTGCACGCCCGGACAAACCGGTCCAGGGCCACGGGTTTGAGGAGGTAGTCCACGACGTCGAGGTCGAAACCCTGGAGGGCGTATTTCTCGTAGGCCGTGATCAGGATGACCATCGGTTTCCTCACCAGGGTATTGATCCACTGGAGCCCGGTGAGACCGGGCATCTGGATGTCCGTAAATACCAGGTCGATCGTACCATCCTGGAGCGCCAGGGTAGCTTCCTGGGTGTTCCGGCACGTCCGCTCCAGGCGCAAAAAGGGCACCTGGCGGATATTGTCTTCCAACAGGTCGAGGGCCAGGGCCTCATCGTCAACGGCGATACAACGCAACATGATGCGACAGGTTTATATTGAGGAATACAAAATACCAGTCTCCCTCGGTCCGTATGGTCAGCGAATGCCGGTCCCCGTATAACAGGTCGAGCCGTCTGCGGACATTGGTCAGGCCGATTCCGGGGGTCTTATCGCCCGTAGACGTGCCAAAGCTATTCTGGACCGAAAACGTCAGCAGCCCCGCTACCGTTTTCCAGGCGATGTGAATGCTCTTCCCGTGTTTGAATGCGTTTTCTACGAAGGGGATCAACAGCATGGGCTCGATTTCGAGGCTCCCGTCCAGCAGCCCTTCCTCCACGGTCACCGACATGGACCCGGCAAATCGCTGGCGCTGCAGGTCGATGTAGCTCTGCAGGTATTCGACTTCCTTTTCCAGCGGGACCTTCCCATCCGCCTCGTACAGCATGTACCGCATGAGGGAAGACAATTTTATCAGCGACGGCTCCAGGAGCAGCGAGCGCTTGCGCGCCAGCGAAACCATGTTGTTGAGGACGTTGAACATGAAGTGCGGGCTGACCTGCATCCGGAGCAGTGACAGCTCGGTTTTGAGGGTTTCGTTCTCCCGCTCCTGCCGGGCGCGCTCCTCCGCCATCCTGTCCCCCACCAGCCGGTAGATCAGGCCCGCCGCCACCACCAGGAGATAGGGAAACAACAGGAACTGGGGAGGGCCCGGCCATCCACGCCCCGGCTGGCCGATCAGACAGGCAAACAACAGCTGAAGCCCCACGAGCAATAACAGGTGAAAAAGTATGTAGTAAAAGTGACGCCGGCGATTGAAGAATACCGGGACGAGGACCTGGGTATTTAGGTAAAAAACCAGGACCAGCCAGCAATCGGTGAAATAGTTGAACCAACGGGACACAGGCGGGTGTCCGCCGGGCGGCATCATCCGGCGCTCGTGCGGTGGTCTCAGCCAAACGGGTAACAAAAAGAAAACGGCCCAAACGGCGGCGTGCGCCAAAGCCACCATCACCCTCCTCCGGTACCAGGGTTTCTCCATGGAGGCAAAATAGTATAATCCGCGGGGAGCGGGTTAGCCCGTGAGACGAGCGGGCCAAATGTTGCGGTAAAGCCGTCTATACGCGCTCGGCGGCGGCCGCGGCGGCAGCCCCATGCATCATCGGCAGGGTGCCGGCGAAGGTGCACAGCTGGCCCAGGAAGTCGGACAATTCCCGACCCTTGTCGGTGATCGTATATTCCACCCGGGGCGGAACGGTGTCGAGTTGCTGGCGAAGGACCAGGCCGTATTTTTCCAGCTGCCGCAGACGGTCGCTCAGGATATGGTCGCTGATGAATTGAAGGTCCTCCTTGATCGAGGTAAAACGGGCGTGTCCTTCCTCTATGCTGAACAACGTCTCACACAACCAGCGTTTGCTGACGAGGTACAACAGCTCGTTGAGCTCACATTTCTCCTCCAGGTAGGACTGGTTGAGGTAGTTGGTCGAATTTAATTTTCTTTCCGCCATCATTAAAGTTTTAAATAAATTACTACCGAAATAATGAGCATCTCCGCTACTGCAATTAGCATTTATTTTGACACTTGTCCGATACCATTCATCAAATATGAAATTAACATATGACACCGATCCGCGTTCTCTTTGCAGGTTTAGCTTTTACCGCGTCCATGACCTTGGGCAGCAGTGCGTTGCAGGCCGGTAACGGCGCTCCCGCTAAAAAGCCCTCAAAACCCAAGCCGGTTTCCGCGCCCGCGGATGTGGTGCTAAAACTCCCCGCGGGGTTTCACGCACAGGTTTTTGCCGAAGGCCTGAAACAACCCCGCCACATCGTAGTGACCAGGGAAGGTGACGTATACGTCAAGCTCAACCATCTCCAGGACGGTAACGGCATCATCCGTTTGCGGGATACCGATCACGACGGCAAGGCCGACCAGGTCACCGGTTTCGGCAACTACACCGGCACCGGGATCGCCCTCAAAGGCAATTACCTCTACGCCACGTCGGACGAGGAAATCTTCCGCTACCAGCTCGACGATAAGGACGAAGTCGTCGATCCGCAACACCCCCAGCGGATCGTCACCGGTCTGCTGAACCGGCACGAGCACGAATCCAAGTCCATCATCCTGGACAACGACGGTAACCTGTACACCAACATCGGTGCCTACTCCAACGTCTGCCAGGTAAAAGATCGCGCCGTCGGCTCACCCGGCATCAGCCCTTGCCCTATCCTGGACTCCGCCGGCGGGATATGGAAATTCAAGGCCGACAAAACCGACCAGACCTACGGGGATGGAGGCCGCTATGGCACCGGCTTCCGGAACACGGTAGGCCTTGACTGGAACAACCAGACCAACTCCCTGTTCATCATGGTGCACGGGCGAGACCAGCTGCACGACAACTTCCCGGACCTCTATACCCAGGACCAGGGTAACGACCTCCCCGCCGAAACCTTTTACGAGGTCCACCAGGGCACCAACGGGGGCTGGCCTTACGCGTATTGGGACCAGAACAAAAAGCAGTACATCCTCAACCCGGAATACGGCGGCGACGGCAAAAAAACCGCCGGTGAAGACGCCCAGGCCCCTGTAATGGGGTTCCCCGGCCACATGGCGCCCGATGGCCTCCTGTTCTATACCGGCAACCAGTTCCCGGCACGCTACAAGAACGGCGCCTTTATCACCTTCCACGGCTCGTGGAACCGTCAGCCGGAAGAAAAGGGCTACTACGTCGTTTTCGTCCCCTTCAAGGACGGTAAGCCGACGGGTAAATGGGAAGTGTTTGCGGACAACTTCGCCGGCACCGAGCACATCACCAGCCCCGGAAAGGCCCTCCACCGCCCGTGCGGTCTGGCCCAGGGCCCGGATGGGTCGATCTATGTCACCGACGACGCCCATGGCACGATCTTCAAGATTTCCTATACCGGCAAATAAATGAAACATTTCATCCTGGGGCTGCTGCTCGTCTTCGGGGCGGCGGCAGCCCATGCCCTTCCCGGCCCCCGCTATTACTACCAGCTGCGCGTCTACCGCTGCACCACGCTCACACAGGTCCAGCGTCTGGAAGCCTTCATGGAGAAGGCCTTTGTCCCGGCCCTGCATCGGGCGGGCATTTCCCAGGTGGGGGTATTCGTCCCCCTGCAACCCGATACCGCGGATACGGCCAGGGCCCTGCTCTATGTGCTGATCCCCTTCAGGACCATCGACGCGTGGCTGACTCTCGACCGGGTACTGGCGGCCGACAAGGTCTTTGCCCGGGACGGCAACGACTACCTGGAAGCGCCCTACAATAATCCACCCTATTTTCGTATGGAGTCCATCCTGATGCGCGCCTTCCCGGACATGCCCGCGCCCGCGGCGCCCGGGCTCCAGGCGCCCAAATCGGAGCGCGTTTACGAGCTGCGGAGCTACGAGAGCGCCACCGAGGCCTTTCACGCCAACAAAGTCCACATGTTCAACGAAGGGGGCGAAGTACCGCTGTTCAAGCGTCTTGACTTCAACGCGGTGTTCTACGCCGACGTATTGTCGGGCGCGCAGATGCCCAACCTCATGTATATGACGACCTTTAACAGCAAGTCTGACCGGGACCAGCACTGGAATGCCTTCAATAACGACCCGGAATGGAAGAAGCTGGTGGCGCGGCCCGAGTACCAGCACAACGTTTCCAAGGCGGTCATCACTTTCCTGAGGCCGGAGCCGTTTTCGGATTTTTAAGACCGGTATTGCGGAGGAACAGGAACGGTGGTCCCGTCTTGAAATCTGTTGTGGGCTGGAGGAACCCGGGCCCCACCGAACAATTCGCCAGCAGGATGTCCGGCCGGCCGTCCCGGTCGAAATCCCCCACATCCATCGCGATCCACCGGCCGGTCTTCCCCTCCGGCAGCGTGAGCGGGTGGAAGTCGAAGCCCCCATCGTTGCGGAAGTACACGAAGCCTTCCTCCGGTTGCCGCTGGAAGTCGGGGAAGTACGCGATCGAGGCGATGTCCAGATCGCCGTCCCCGTCGAAGTCCCTCGCCACCGCCTTGTAGCACCCGTCGATCGGAAAAAACCAGCGTTGGGTAAAATGCCCGGCGCCGTCGTCGAGGAATATATAGACCCCGTGATAGGGCTTGAGCACGGCGGAGTAGTCGCCGTTGTCCCCGCACGTGTAGAGGATATCCGGCCTGCCGTCCCCGTTGAAGTCGTCCAATTCGAAATACGTCGACCCATAGCACGGGGGAAAACGCAGGATCGTTTGCTCCTCGAACACGCCTTTGCCCTTGTTGGCGTACCGGAATATGCCCTCGTCACCCTGGGCGAACTGCGCCCATATGTCGGGCAACCCATCGTGGTTGTAGTCCTGCACATAGACCCGGATGGCCCCGGGCTGGTCCCGGAGCACGTGCCGTTCGTAACGGCCGCCGCCCTTGTTTTCCCACCAGCTCAGCGCGCCCTTGACATAGCCGAACTCGCAAACGACCAGGTCGGTCAACCCGTCCCCGTTGAGGTCCGCCGCCGCCAGCTGCACGGGCCGCCTCATAGGCCCGGCGAGCGTATCGCCTCCGGCAAAACGGTTGCCCCGGACCCTCAACCCCTCCACCATCCCCGCGCGGGAGTTCGTCGGCGTCATGATACCGATATCGCAGGCCAGCAGGCTATCCCCCTGCGGTACCAGGTCCGTTACCGGGCCGCGTAGTCGTATGGAATCCGTAATATTCAGGCCCCTGTCCCCGATATAGGTATAGCCCCGCACCGCGTCGCTCGTATAGAACCGCCCCCGGGCGGTGTCCATCCGCGCCAGTACCATGGCCGGCTGGTGGTATCGCCAGGACGGGACGACGGGTCGGAACGGCGCCGCACCTTCGGTAATCGGATACGGCCGTTGTTGTGGCGGAAGGGTAACGGGTGACGTCGCCATATAGTAATCCATGATAAAGCCCCACTCCTGTCCGGACAATTGCGGACTGGCGGGATAGAAGCCGCGGCCGATCTCAGGGTCGTCCGCGCTGGAGGGATACCGTTCGTTCTGGTACGAAAATATCCCCAGCCTTGGTCCCATTTCCGGCAAAACCCCGCGTCTCCAGCTGTTCGCATCCAACAGGTCGGGTGTCGGCAGCCGGTGGCATGACTGGCAGTACCTGGCGGCCAGCGCCTCCCCACGGGCGATGTTCTCGTCCGGTGTGTCCCCGTACATCGAATTCTTCCGGTATTTCCTGGGCGTTTGTTGGCTGAGACAGGCGGCCAGCGCCATCAGACCGAAGAGGCAGATCAGGACATTGCGCATAGGTCTAATGTAGTCAAAAAGGGGGGCATTCGCCCCCCGTGTGTTGCTATCTTGATAATCCGAATGAGAAGAGAATCCTAGTACCCCGTGTTTTGTTTGAGCTTCCCGTTGGACAGGTCTATCTGCGGTTGGGGAATCGGGAAGTATTCATTTTTACCCTTGGTGAAGTTCCCCGTGGACAAGTCCCCGGTGATCTTGCCTTCAAAGGAATAATAGGCATTCATCATCACGTCGGCAATGCCCCAGCGCGCCAGGTCGAAGAACCGATGGCCTTCGCAGGCCAATTCCAGCTTGCGCTCGAAGTAGATCGCGGGCAGCGCCGTAGTCGCGGTAAAATAACCGGCCGGATAGGGGCTGATCACGTAGTTGGCCGCCGGCGTGGTCGAAAACCCATTCAGCGGATTGGCGTTGTCGTTGTATTGATACAGTATATTGGCGGGGTTGGCGGCCCGGACGCGCACATCGTTGACGTAGACTTCGGCCTGGGCGTAGTTACCCAGCTGGGCTTCGGTTTCCGCAGCCATCAGGAGTACGTCCGCGAACCGGATCACCAGCAGGTTGATCGCCGAACCGGGCGCCCAGGTGCTCTGGTCGGAATAGGTCGATAAATTGCCCTGCCAATAGAGGTTCTTCTTATTGGAATAGGGACCGGCAGACCCCTGGTCGCGTATCCAGTTGTTACCCGGGTGCAGCCCCCAGTCATGGACGGGAATACCGCGACGGCCAACGGTCCAGTCGAGACGGGGGTCGATATTGCCCGCGTCCGGCGTAAATGGGGCTTTCGAATCGAGCCCCTGGTCATTGGCAATGCCGTGGCTGTTGTAGTCGGTGACATAGGGCAACCCGTTGGGGTCCGTCCGGTAGGAGTTGGCCAGGTCGACTGACGGCTGGAAGAACCCGCAGCAGCGGAACGGACTGTTGTACGGGAAGTTGAGCATGTCGCCCCCGTTGGCGTGGGCGATCGAAAGCGTCCCGTCGTTGGCCGTCATCTGGATGGCGAAAACGGATTCCTTGTTGTTCTTTTGAGAGGCGTCGAAGTTGTCTTCAAAACGATCGGTCAACCCATAAGTGAGGTTGTTGGAGGTTACGCCGCCAGCACCGGTACCCCCATAGGAGGCGGGTATGATCTGGTCGAACAGCGCCTTTGCCTGCGCCCACTTGGCTTCGTACACGTACGTCTTGGCCAGGTAGGAGGCGGCCGCCCATTTGTTGACCTGTCCCACGTTCGGCTGTTTGGCCGGAAGCGTGTCCATCGCCCAGGTGAAGTCGGCTTCGATCTTTGGCCAGATATCGGCGTCGTTGGGCTGGTTGTAGTCCGTGGTCGTTTCATCGATCCAGGGCACCATATGGAAACAGCGCCGGAGCTCGAAATAGAAATGGCCCCTCAGGAAGTGCGCTTCCGCGGTGAATTCCGTGCGCATCGAATCGCTGACGGAGGGTGAGATCGCGAGCGTCGCAAGCACCTGGTTACAGCGCTTCACGCCTTCGTACAGCGATATCCATTTGTCGTTGAAAAAACCATTGGAGGATATTTCCTGGGCGTTGGCGATCGGGACGATCGGGGGCTGGTCGCTGATGGAGCTGCCCTTGTGGGAGTCGCCGCCGGCCACGGACCCGTAGATCCAGTTGGAAGGCGATGCCTCCCAGGCATTCGTGCCGGTGCCGGCAAGGGTAGTGTTCCCATCCCCTTCCTGGTAGAGGGAGGCGTAGGCTCCCGTCAGCAGGGCCTGGACGCCCGCCGTGTTGGTGATCTGGTACTGCTGCAGCGCCCCTTCCGGTTGCTTGTTCAGGAAGCCTTTACTGCACCCCAGCGTGGCCAGGGCTACAGCGGCGATCAGTAAGTTGTATTTCTTTGGTTTCATTGTCATTTTTTTTTGCATGGCGAATCGTTCCTAGAAAGTGACCTGCAGGCCGACGAGGTACTGGCGGGGGTTGGCGTAGCCGCCCTCGTCTATACCGAAGTCCGTGGTCGCGTTCTGCGGAGGGTTCCCCATCTGGTTGACGGAGATCTCGGGGTCGATCCCGGAATACTTGGTGATCGTAAACAGGTTGATCGCCTGCACATAAGCCCTCAGGTGCGTGATGCCGATCCTGGTCAGCTTCGCACTGGTGAAGCTGTAGCCCAGGGTCGTATTCTTGGCGCGCAGGTAGGAGCCCTTTTCCACGAAGTAGGAGTTCGGGACGGTATTGGTGCTCGCGTTACTGCCGTTGACCGCATCCTGTATAGGCGCCGCGGCGTTGGTGTGCGTGGGCGTCCAGGAGTTATACAATGCGGTCTTGCTGCTGGCGGCGCCGGGAAAGGAAGCATAGAAGTCGGTCCACCATTTTACGTTGTTCCAGATGTCGTTCCCGTAAACGCCGTACAGGAAGACGCTAAAATCGAAGCCTTTGTAGGTCAGGCCGAGGTTGGCGCCATAGGTGAACTTGGGGTTGGGGTTGCCCAGGAACTCCTTGCTGCTGGCGTCGATCCAGCCCTGGTGGTTCCCGTCGGCGTAGCGGAAGCGGCCCACGCCTTCATCCGCCTGGTAGGTCGTTACGGCCCCGTTGGAGGCCTTTTGAGCGGCCTGGTCGGCGGCGGTGATCTCGGCCTGGTTTTGCCAGAAGCCGGCGATCTTATAGCCGTAGAAGGCGCTCACCGGGTGTCCGACGGCGTTGCGGACGATATAGCTGCCGTTGAAGCGGCGTCCGTCCACGTCGAAGTAGGGCGTCCCGTTGGCGTCGATTTGTTTGATGACGTTGTGGAAGGTGGTAAAGGACAGGCTCCCGTTGAACATCAGGTCGTGGGTGATGTTGGTCTGGCCGGTGATCATCAGGTCCAGGCCGTTGTTGGTCATCTTACCCACATTGTACGCCGGTACGGTGGCCGAACCGTTGGTGCCGGCGAGCGTCAGCTGGTACAACAGGTCCTTGATGTTCTTCTGATAGTAGTCGGCGCTGACCGTCAGCTGTCCCTTCAGCACGGTCAGGTCGAAGCCGAGGTTTAGGTTGCCGTCCTGTTCCCACTTGGCGGCGGGGTTGCCGATCTGGGTCAATGCCAGACCGCTGGTCAAGATCGAGCCGGTGCCGCCCACCGTCGGATAGTAGGTCTTTTGCTTGTCCAGGCTGTACAAGGTATAGGAGTTCGTGCTCAAGGCGTTGAACTGGTTCCCCATGAGTCCGTACGAACCCCGGATCTTCAGGTCGGTGATCCAGGTGGCGCGCTTCATGAAGTCCTCCTGGGAGATGCGCCAGCCGGCACTGACGGCATAGAAGTTACCCCACCGGTTTTCGATGAACTTGGAGGACCCGTCCCGGCGGAACGTGCCGCCTATCAGGTATTTTTCCTTATAGGAATAGTCCGCGCGGGCAAAGTAGGAGACGAGGGTCTCACCCGCGCCGATGACCGTGGTGGAATTGACCGTCCCGTTGCTGTTGCTATAGTTGGTTTGCGTACCCGCGCCCGTGGTCAGGTTGACAAACAACGGGTCGTAGGAAAAATAGTTTTGGGTGGAGCCCCCGATGTTATGGTTGACAAACTCGTAGGATTCCATACCGCCGACCACCTTCAGGTTGTGATCCCCTTTTGTCAGGTTGTAGGCCAGGGTGTTGGTCCACGTCCAGTCTCCCCCGTTGTAGGAACTTTCGTTGTAGGTGGACGTGGTGTACTGGGGTTCCGCGTCGTAATAGTCGGGTATCGTAAAGGTGTGCGCCCAGCCGGCGTAATACTCGCCCCCGAAGCTCGTCCGGTAGGTCAGGTTCTTCAGCACGTCCGCTTCGCCATAGACGTTCCCAAAGATGCGTTGCGCCAGCCCCCGGTTGTTGGAGGTGGTCGCCTGGATGGAGACGGGGTTGCGGGGGTTGTTCAGGCCCTTGGGCGCGGAACCGGCAAAGTTGCCTCCGATGTCATATACCGGGATGATGGGGTTTTCGCGCATCGAGAAGCCGACCGCGCTCCCTTCCACCAGGATACCGCCGTTGGCCTGGGGGTTATCGATGGAAGAATAGGCGATGTTCTCGCCGATCCGGATGCGGTTGCCCACCTTGAAATTCGTATTGGCCCGGATGGTATAGCGCTTCAAGTGGGTTTCGATCAGCGTACCCTGCTGGTCGAAAAGGTTCACCGAGAACAGGTAGTTCCCCTGGTCGCCGCCGCCGGCGACAGAGAGGTTGTGGGATTGGATGGGTGCGTTTTTGAAGATCGCGTGATACCAGTCGGTGCCGCTCTTGTTGGCCTTGGCGATCTGGTAGTAGTTCGTGCCGGTCGGGTCGGCGTTGTAATTGGCGGGGTCGGCCGCGGTCGAACCGGCCGCAAAGCCACCGGAATACGTAACGCCGCCCACGGTGCCGCTGACCAGGTAGTCGGGGACGACGGGCGTGGCGCCGGTGCCGTAGATCGTGTTGCCCAACGGCGTCGGGGACGACGGGTTCAGCGTGTTGTAGTTGGCCTCCGCCTGGTAAAGCAGCGTCCCTTCTTCGGTCGGATTCAGCACGTGCCAGACGTTACCGCCCTTCGGCACCTGGGTGCCGTAGTAACCGTCATAGGATACCTTGGGGCGGCCGTTGCCGCGTTTGGTGGTGATGATGATGACCCCGTTGGACGCGCGCGAGCCGTAGATCGAGGCTGCTCCTGCGTCTTTGAGGACCTGCATCGTGGCGATGTCGTTGGTATTGAGGTCGGCCACGTTCTGGGTCGGAACCCCATCGACGACATAGAGGGGGACGTTGTTGCCAAAGGAGTTGAATCCGCGGATGTGGATCACCGGCGAGGCGCCCGGCTGACCGGACCCGACCACGGATACGCCCGACGCCTGGCCCTGGAGCATGTCGTTTACGTCCGGCACGGGTTGTTTTTTGGCGTCACCCAGGTCAACGACGGCGACGGCTCCGGTAAGGTCTTTTTTCTTCTGGGTCGCATAACCCGTAACGACGACTTCGTTAAGGGTATTGCTTTTTTCGGTGAGGGTAACGGTGACCGTCGGCCCGGAGACGGTCACTTCCTGGTTGTCGTATCCAACCGAGGAAATCTCCAACCGGGTGCGGCCGGCGGGAAGCACGATGGAGAACGTGCCGTCATTGGCTGTAATGGCCGCTGTTTTAGCGCCCACCACCTGGACCGTGGCGCCGGGAACGCCTTGGTTATTAGCGGCCGAAAGCACCTTGCCGGTGACCTTCGTCTGGGCAAAGGAAGAGATGCTGATGAGGGTGGCCAACAGCAAGAATAGCCAACCCTTCAAGCAATCGAGTTTTGGTCTCATTTCAACAATCGTTTTTAGTAGTAAGGAATGCTTTTCAATGCGCCCAAATAAAGAATTGTTAATCGGTTGTTATAATACTATTTTAACAAAGTCTTGATCCGGTGATTTGATTATATGTATTCCTATCATATACAATGAAATAGGCAAATATTGGACATGAAAATCCACAAATGGCGGGGGAAAATCAGTGAAAATACGGACTCCTTCAGGATAATTTGGCACCAAGCGCAAACGATCCCGCAAATCCTTAAGTCGCCTCAGAAGGCTACAAGGAGGCATTTTATGGCCATAAAAGGCCATGTTTTTTTGATGAATTTTAGTCTTTAAAGACCTCGAAAATTGGCTTTTTTGACGTTCCAGCCTTCTACGGTGAGCACCGGTTCACCTTCTACCGGAGACGGCCATTCGATGCGAACCTTCCAAGTTTCGCCGGGCATAAGCGAGCCGTAGTTATCCGAATAGAACGTCGGTAATAACCGGAGACCGGTGCGGCTATCCGTCACCGACAGCCGGTTGAAAAATGCGGGTATTGGGCCGGGGTTAAGGAGTGTGACCTCGGCCTCGCCTTTTCCCGGCCTCGTATTCCCAAGCCTCTTGATATGGACGGTCACGCGCGCCGGGGCCAGCTCCCGCAGACCCGTATAGCGCCCGCTGCTGTCGGGCAGCCAATAGAGGTTGCGGCTGTGTCCGGGTATTTCCAGGAGCAGGAAGAGACCCTTGCCGGCGCGGAGGCTGTCGATGGCGGTCTTGACGTCCGCCAGCTCAGCCGAGGTATCGGCTTCGGCTTGTACGACGCGCGCCGCTACCGGGTGGGCGCCGCCCTGCATATCATACGCCGTGGCGCGCAGCCGGACGGTCGCCGCCGGGCCGTCGTTCAGCACCCACAACCGCTCCTTCACGGGGTCGAAGGCGGCGTGCAGCACTTCCCCACCCTCGTGCAACCCATACAGACAGGCGTTGGGATCGAGGTAATAGTCGTACATCTGCCCGCGCAATGCCGTCCATGGGTTCTGGGTCTTCCAGATGATTACGCCCGTGTACCAGTCCCAGGCGTGCGCGCGGAAACCTTCCGCCAGCCCCCGGTACTGGTCGTAGTTGAGCAGTTGGGCGATACGGGTGAATTCCCCGATGTCACGCGCGTCCCCGTAGGCATCCGGGAAATGATCGTACGGGATGTACTTGTGATAGGCCCAGACGGAATCCAGTTCCTTACCGCCGCGCGGTATCACCCGGTTCTCCACGGGCATAAAGCGCGACAGCGAGGCCTCGTCTCCCAACCCGACCGAACCCACTTCGGAGTTGAAGGGGAAGGTGCGGTGCTCCCAAAAGGTAGACAGGGGTTGTATACCGTAAGGGCCGTCCCCGTTTCCACCCAGGGAATTGTAGGACATGCTGTCGGTGTTGGAATAGGTGGCGAACCAGCGGGTTCCATCCAGCATGGGCAGTAAGGAATCCTGTAAAGCATGGAGTATGTCGTCCGGCGGCGTGATCTCGTTCCCCCCGCACCAGAAGGCAAGCGAAGGATGGTTCCGGATCATCCGTATCTGGTCCGCGGCGGAGGCGATAAAAAGACCGTGGTCGTCGGGATAACGCCGGCGCGTCGCCTGGTCTTCGAGCTTCTTGGGGTCCGGCCAGCGCCCGTTACAGTCCCCGGAATTCCAGAAGTCCTGCATCACGAGCAACCCATACCGGTCGCAGGCGTCATAGAATTCCGGCCGTTCGGTCAACGCGCCGCCCCAAACCCGGATCAGGTTCAGCCGCATATCCCGGTGAAGCCGCACCTCCGCATCATAGCGCTCCCTGGAAAGACGGAGCATTGCGTCGGAAACGATCCAGTTCCCACCCCGGATAAAGATCCGCCGCCCGTTGACGCGTATCTCCCGGCTGCGCGAATGCGCGTTCCATACAGCGTCCATCTGGCGGATGCCGAATTGCACCGGGAGCGTGTCGCCGCCGTACCGCAACGTTAGCGTATAGAGCGGTTGCGCGCCGTAGCCATTGGGCCACCACAGCCGCGGCTGCCGCACGGTATCGGCCGGCAGCGTCACCAGCTTCGATTCATGCGGCCCGAGCGCCACCTTCGCCGTCAGCGTCCTGCCCGCCAGCCGGTACGACAATGTCCCCGTTTGCGCTTTCCCCGTTTCGTTGCTTACTTCCGCGGTCACGCACACCACCGCCGGGGCCTGCGGCCCCTCCGCTTTGCGCACGCCGGGCACGAGCGTCACGACATGCGGGTGGTCGACCTTCACCGGCCCCGTCCGCCGTAGCAGCACCTTATCCCAAATGCCCGTGTTCCGGTCGCGTATGGGCTGTATCCAGTCCCAGCCGGCAACGTACTGGTGCGCCACGTTCCGCGCGATCATACCGTCGCCGCCTTGCCCTCCGTTGGGGTTGCCTGGCGGGTCCGGCGGATACACGATCACCGCCAACCGGTTGTGACCGTCGGCGGCGAGCCAGGGCGTAATATCGTATTCCGCCCGCAGGAACATGCCGTAGTGCGTGCTATCGTTCAGGCGGTGACCGTTCAAATAGGCGTCAAAACCATAGTTCACGCCCCGGAACTGAAGCCAGACGTGTTCCTGTCCGGTAGCCCGGGCCGCCGTAAAGTCGTGGACGAACCAATACGTATAATAGGCGTTGCCCGTGGTGTAGATATCCGGAATGTGCTCATTATTCATCCCATAAAATGGATCGGGGGCCAGCCCCTCCTTGACCAGGCTCGTGAGCACCGTACCGGGGACCACCGCCGGCATCCAGCCGTCGAGCGGTCCGCGGGGCTGAGACAACACCTTGCCATCGATGCTTACTTCGGACGCGCGGCGACATACCCACCGTCCGTTCAATTCCACCTGGGCGCGCGCCGTTACGACCGATACGACCATCGCCAGACATAATCCGATCCATTTCATGCAGGGAAGATACTAGGAAAAATCAGGCGGCGCGCTCGGTCACTGCCGGCACGGCCACGCCGGGCTCAGCCCCGTCCTTGATAAGCCCAAAGGGAATGCGCATCCACAGCCGCTCGTGGAGATAAAAGAGGCCGATCTTGGTAAACACCTCGGTAAACCCGATGCTGAAAGCCTTCGTATAGTTACCGGTGACAAAAAGCGCGATCACCATCGTGTCCAGGGTACCGAAGAACCGGTAGCTGGCACCCTTAATCAGGCTGCGGTAGTGGTTGTCCGTTACGACCGTCGTGCCGTCCGGGCGGACTTCCCGGTTCCGGAACCAGTCGACCCTCATCCACAAACGCTCGTGTGCATAGTACAAAAGGATCTTGGTCACCACCTCTACCGCGCCGATCTTCAGGGCGGAAGAAATCTGGCCCGTAAAGATATAGGACAGGAAAATCGTATCCAGCGAGGCGCAAAACCTCCATGTGGCTCCCTTGACGACGCTTCTATAGTGATGCTCCTTCATACCAGGGACAAGATTACGGCATTTTTCCCAATCACCCTACTATTTTAATAGACTTTTTGCAAATGCAGGCGCCGCAGACCGGGTCGCCGGGCCGTGAGGCCGCCGCCGGGCCGTGAAGCGACCCCGAAGGGAAAAATCGTATATTGGGGCTTAACACCACAGACATGAGAATGACCCTCCCCCTGATCTCCCTTGCCCTTTTTGCGGCCGGGAGCTGCCATATCAAAAAAGACCGCCTGTCCGACGCCTATCGCTTCGACAAGAACGGCTGGATATACGTACACCTGTCAGGCGACCCCGAAGACATTGGCTATCAACACGGTTATTTGTTAGCCAACGAGATCGACGACAACCTGAAGTCGACGGAAATGATGTTGACCCACGAGACCGGCAAAGACTGGATCTTTTACCGCACGGCGGCCCGGACGATGCTCTGGCCCCATATCGACTCCGAGTACCGGGCCGAAATGCAAGGAATCGTGGAAGGGATGTCCGCCAAGGGCAAGACCTGCGACGTTTACGACATCGTCGCCCTCAACGCCAATATCGAGCTGTCCCAATACTACGTCCCCTACCTGGCAAACCTGGCCAAACCCCATTCCGACCTCAACAAGGCCCCCGGCAACTGCAGTGCCTTCATCGCGACCGGCAGTTATACCACCGACGGTAAGATCGCCATGGGACACAACGACTGGACCAACTATGTACAGGGCGAACGCTGGAACGTCGTTGCCGACATCACGCCGACGAAAGGTTACCACATCTTTATGGACATGATGCCCGGTTTTATCCACAGCGGGGACGACTTTGCGGTCAACGGCAACGGCGTCCTGATCACCGAAACAACGATCACTCAGTTCAACGGCTTCGATACTACCCAGGTGGCGGAGTTCGTCCGCGCCCGCAAGGCGGAGCAGTATGCATCGAACATAGACGACTTCGTAAAGATCATGTCCGACGGTAACAACGGCGGTTATGCGAACGACTGGCTGGTGGGCGACATGAATAAAAACGAGATCGCCCGGGTGGAGCTGGGTCTCAAGCACGTCAAGGTCTGGCGGACGAACGACGGCGTTTATTTCGGCTCCAACTTCGCCAGCGACTCCTCCGTGATCGCCGACGAAACCACCTTCAAAACCAACGACACCACCACTTCTCCCAATACCCGTAAGCGCCGCTGGGAAGAGCTGATGGCGCAAAACAAGGGTAAGATCAACGATTCCACCGGTCGCGCCATGGAAGCCGACAACCTGAACGCGATGAGCGGCACGAAAGAGGACACCCGGTGCGTCATCGCCGGCAGCGTCGACACCGATCCAAAGGGCTGTCCGGAATGGGACTGGGCGCCTTATTATCCCGGCGGTACGGTCCAGGGCAAGCTCACGACGGCCGACCTGGCCAAAAGCTTCTCGTTCTGGGCCCACATGGGGAACCCCTCCGGCAAGGACTTCCTGGCCGCGCCCTTCCTGGCCGCACACAAGGAATACGACTGGATGTCGCCCTACCTGAAAGACATGAAGGCGTATCCGTGGACGTTGTTCAAGGCCGGGGACCGGCAGTAGCGGCTGGCAATTGCGGCCAGCTGGTGCGCGCCCGGCGCAGGCGTCTAACGCGCGGCCCCGGCCAGCTGCAGCAAATAAGACGCGAAGCGGTTCAGTATGTCCGCATCGACGTCGATCTGCTGCTGCGTCTCTTTCCAGTCGTCCTGCTCGATCGCTTCCCGTATGCCCGGCAGCGTCTTTACGCCATACCCCGTGTAAAAGCCCGGCGCATAGATCGAATGCCGGTACCAGGGACGGCGGGGCAGCCCCTGACCGAGAAGCTGTTGTTCCGCCTGGTAAAGACCCTCATTGACCTTTTCGGATGACCCGGCCGTAAAACCTTTCAGGGCCTTGGCCAGCCGCGCGCTCGCGGAATCTACCCCGGCCATCGCATTTTGCAGCGGCGCAAAGTTCAAAAAAGGCGCGGGGGTCTTTACCGCGGGTGGCGTAAGAGGTTTGGTCGGATCATCCACGAGACGGTAAGCCCCCTCGCGGATCAGCCGGTTTTGGACGTCGATCGTTTCGCGCGTCTTGTCGGCCAGCGCGATCACTTCGGCGACGTAACCCTTGATGGTTTTTGACAACGACGTATAATCGAACGGCAACACATCCGACTCAGACAGCCGGAGCACCGTCCGGCCAGCCGTCTTGGCCAGGACTACGCCATACACGAAGCCCGGGTCCTTGAAGCGAACGAAGTCCGCGTAGGAATCGTAGATCGAATGGTATTCGCCGCCGGAGCCTTCGCCCCCGAAACCGAGGTTGATCGAAGGCACGCCGATGTGCTGTATAAAAGGTGAATAGTCCGATCCGGAGCCCAGCGCGCCGATGTGAAACCCGCGTGCCTCCTGCCGGTTGACCGCTTCCCGTGCCTCCAGCCGCTTGAGCAGGCTGACGCCGGTCTCGGGATCGGTGACATCCGCCGCTACCTTTTCCAGGAACGGCTCCAGCGCATGCGAGCCCTCGACGCCGAGAAAACCCCGGCTATAGTCGTCCGAGTTGATATAGGCCACCGCGTGCGCCTGTAACTCCGCCGCGTGTTTTTCGACGAATTCGGTGGAACCGAGCAGCCCCGGTTCTTCCCCGTCCCAGGAGCAATAGACCAGCGTGCGCTTGGGCTTCCAGCCCGTTTTGAGGAGCTCGCCGATGGCATGGGCCTCTTCGAGCATCGCCGACTGTCCACTGAGGGGATCGTCAGCGCCGTTCACCCAGCCGTCGTGGTGGTTACCGCGTATGATCCATTGATCCGGCACGGTGGACCCGGTCACCCTGGCGACCACGTCGTAGATCTGTTTCATGTCCCAGTTGAACGCCAGCTTGAGGTGCACCCGCGTTTTGCCGGGCCCCAGGTGGTACGTGAAGGGCAGCGCGCCCTTCCAGTCGTCCGGGGCCACCGGCCCTTCCAGGCTCCTGAGCAGCGGCTCGGCGTCGTGGTAGCTGATAGGGAGCACCGGTATCTTTAAAAGGTTGACGGCCTCTTTACGGTCTATACGGGGTGCATCCTTTGTCGCCCCGATATTGGGCGTGAGCGGGTCGCCGGGGTATATCGGCATATCCATGACCGACCCGCGCTGTACGCCGTATTCGTTCTTGAACGCGCCCTCGGGGTATACGTCACCCGCATAGTAACCGTCGTCCTTGGGATCGGAATAGATGATACACCCGATCGCGCCGTGCTCCTGCGCCACCTTTGGTTTGATGCCCCTCCAGGAGCGGCCATACCGGGCAATGACGATTTTCCCCTTGACGTCGATGCCGCGCCGCGCCAGCTGGTCGTAGTCGTCGGGAAGGCCATAGCCCACGTAGACCAGCTCCCCGCTGACGTCTCCGTCTGCGGACCATGCGTTATAGGTGGGCAGCTGCTCGCTCGTCTGGGACGAAGTCGAGTCACCCGGCACCGGGGGCTCGGCGAGCACCGCTTTATAGTGGACCGGACCCGTCATTTCCAGCTCGCGGGTCTTGGGTGTCGGGAAAAGTACGTAAAACGTGTCGATAGTCACGTCGAACCCAAACGACTTGTACTGATCGTAAATATACCGGGCGACGGCCTGGTCCCCGGGTGATCCTACGTGGTGGGGATGCGCCGACATGACCTTCAGGCGGCTTCCCAGCCTGGCGGCGTCGAGGTAACCGTCAAAACGGGTTTCGATGGGGGAGTTTTGCGCGCCGGCGGTCAGATAAAGACAGGCCACCGCCGCTGCGGTCAGGAATTTTCTCATGCTGGATGGTTATCCGACAAATCTAGGACTTCGTCCGCAACCAGCCTACAGCTCTTTCCCGATTGATGAACAACCGGACCGGGATGTGGGGTTTGTTCACCTGGATGATGAAGTTCCCGATGATCGCGGTCGCCGCGGTATCGCTCAAGATGGCCGCCGCCTTTATCCCGGCGGTGCCTTCGGGGGAAGAAAGGTATGCCCTGGCGTCTTTGTCGATGCTGATAACGCCTTGGTTTACGAGCAGCGCCAGCACGGGACGCCCCTGCGTAAACTCTACCCTATCCCGGACAATCTGCCGGGCGACGCTGGCGTCGATCTTCTTACCTTTCTTATAGGTCGCGATCAACAAATCTCCTTCCAGTTCAAACTGTATATACTCCGTTTCCAGTAGCGGGCTCATGATTGTCATAAAGGCAAGCGAACATTACGTTAAAGTACAGAAAAAAAAACCACTGTACCAAACGCCTTCGCCAGACCAACGGCGATGTAGATACGAAAAAAAATCGACCTGTACTACCGTAGTTTTCCCGGTATATCCATTAAAATTATCGGCTCAACTATTGAATTCTGTCGGCTGAAACCGGCAACGGAGGCTTTTTTTACAAAAAGAAGACATTCATGCGCCTCCTATTCCTGCTCCTAACGCTTCCGTGTATCTGCCGCGCCCAGAACAGCGCCCAGGACAGCGCCCGGCTTTTCGCGCCGGGTGTGATATCTACCGGTGATTTTACGTTCAACGCCAGCTTTACCCCGGACGGGCGCACCGTTTTCTTTAGCAAAGCCACGATCAACTGGGGATATATCGCCTTGTATTCGTCGACGGAGCGCCGGGGCGTCTGGAGCAAACCCATCCCGCTCCCCTTCACCGGGATCTACCGGGACTGCGACCCCTTTGTCTCGGCGGATGGGAAGCGGTTATATTTTTCATCCGACCGTCCGGTGGAGGGAAAACCTTATGCCGACTACGACTATAAACTTTTTTATGTGCCCCTCGGCGGCACCGAACCCGGCGGAAATCCGGTACCGGTATCCGTGCCGTTGCCACCCGGGATGAAGATATCGTATCCGGGTTTTGCGGCCAACGGCAACCTGTATTTCAGCTCCGCGGATACCGCCCGTCATGACGTGGATATCTACCGGTGCGTTTTCCGGGACGGCGCCTACCAGGCGCCCGAACGGTTGTCGTTCAACGACCCCGGTATCGTCGACTTCGATCCGGTCGTAGCCAGGGATGAAAGTTTCGTGATCTTTTCAAGCGCCGGTCGAAAAGGGTTGGGAAGCGTGGACCTTTGGATCACATTCCGGGACGGCGATACCTGGACCACCCCCCTGAACATGGGTCCGAAGGTCAATACCGCCGGCGCCGATGGCGCGCCGGGTCTTTCCCCCGACAATAAAAAGCTGTATTTCTGCTCCTACCGGGAACCGTCACCGCGACCCGCACAGGCGAGCCCTGAAGCCACGGACGCCCTGTTCCATTCCACGGCCAACGGGATGCGCCAAATCTACGAGATCGATATCTCCAACCTGATTTCCTTCCTCCACCCGAAATAACCGAAGATGGCTACCACAAAAAGGAACACCGTTTCGGCGGCGTACAGGGGCGAATGCTTGTAGAGCAGCAACGGAACCGCGACGGCATTGGAAACGTTCAATACGATCCAGTTCTCGATCTTGCGCCGGGCCAGCTGCCAGGTACCCGCCCAGGCGATGGCGCTGACCAGGGCGTCCCAGAAGGGCACGGGGGAAGGGGTGTAATTTTTCAATACCCACCACGTGCCCAAGGTGCCAAGGACCGAAATCGCAACCGGTATCCGCCATTCTTTCGCGCTGCTGTAGCTGGGTTTTACCGGCGGCCGGTCCTTCTTCGCGGACCAGTACCACCAGCCGTAAATGCTTGCCAGCGTGTAGTAGACATTCAGCGCGCTTTCTGCATACAGCTTTAGATCGAAAAAGAAGTATATCGTCAGTACCGACCCGAGGATGCCAGCCGGATACAGCCAGATATTGTCGGCCCATGCCAGCAGGACCTCGGCTACGCCAGCGCAAACGGCCACCCATACCAGCCAGTTCGTCGCCAGAACCTCCCGGACCAGGATCGCCCACCATTCTTGTGCAGTCATGCGGCAAGATAAAGTATATTTGATCAAACAATTTCTATGGGGCGTATCACGGTTTTTTGTGGTTCCAGCTCGGGCAACGAAGCGGTTTATACCGATCAGGCAAGGCTCCTGGGCCGCGTCCTGGCCCAGCGGGGGATGGGCGTCGTCTATGGGGGTGCCCTGGTCGGGTTGATGGGCGCGGTGGCCGAAGGCGCGCTGGCGGAGGGCGGAGAGGTGATCGGCGTGCTGCCCTCTTTCCTCCGGACCCGGGAGATTGCGCACGAAGGGTTGAGCCGGCTGATCATCGTTGACAGCATGCACGAACGCAAACAACGCATGCACGACCTCTGCGACGGGTTCATCGCCCTACCCGGCGGCTTCGGGACGCTGGAAGAGTTCTTCGAAATACTGACGTGGGGCCAGCTCGGCCTCCACGACAAGGCCATGGGCCTGCTGGACACGGGGGGATATTACAGGCACCTGCTCTCCTTCCTCGACACCGCCGTATCGACAGGATTCCTAAAGAATGTAAACCGGCAGATGATCCAGGTATCCGAGGACATCGGCGAACTGTTGGACAAAATGAAGACCTACACGCCGCCCCCGGTGGGGAAATGGCTCAGGAGGGAAAATGTCTAGCTCCAGTCCAGGTTAAGCAGTTCTTTTGGGTGTACGCCCAGCCCCTCGGCGAGCTCGACTAGGGTCGTGATGACCAGGTTTGCCTTGCCGTTTTCCAGTTTGCTGATCTTTGCGAAGTCTACTTCGCACCGGGCCGAAAGGGCGCGCTGGCTCAATCCCTTTTCTTCCCGGATCCTAGCCAGGTGCGCCCCGAATTTGTCCAACCTGATTTTGTCTTTTTCCTTCATGTGCAAAAGGTCATAGAAATTACGAAAAAAAACGTTGGCAGATCGACCAGCCGGTAAAGTGTTATCGCCGACGCGGGCATAAAAAACCCGTCTTTATTTGTCACGGGGATATAATAAAGCAGGGGGTATTCGTCGTTTTTCACCGGTATTTAACCAGCGAACACCTCTTTTTTTTCGTAATTTGTATAGACTATCCAACCTTTGCCCTCTCGCCTCTGGTTACAATCAATATTAACTGAATCCCGGGATGAAATTTCTTTTGGGCATCTTATGTGTGTTTTGGGGTGTACCCGTGCTGGCGCAAATGCAGGCCTGCCCGGTTAATATTAATTTCAACCAGGGGACGCTCTCGAACTGGACCGCGGAGACGGGCATAGTCCTTTCCGGCAGCAGCAACCTCGATACGAACAGCCGCGTCGGGGAATCGATCTATCCGAACTGGCAGGCCTCGTCCATTTCCGAGTATCAGCTGCCTTCCATGAACGGGGTAAAAGTGATTACCTCCAGCTCCACCGACTACTATGGAGGGTTCCCCACCGTACCGACCATTAACGGATATCAATATTTTTATTCGGTCCTGCTTGGATCGACCGCCATTTCAAAAAGCAACGGCAACCAGGGCGGATACTTCCGGAACATCACCTACTCGATAAATGTTCCCCCCGGCCCCACGTCCGTGCCGTATACGATGACGTATGCGTACGCCATGGTTTTGGAGAACGGCACCCATAATTCCGACCAGCAGCCACAAGCCAAGGCGACCCTGAGCGTAAACGGCACCATCATCACCTGTGCTTCTCCCAGCTATCTTTTGCCTACGCTCAACAACGCCCAGGGCGGCGGTACCGGCGCTACGCTCGATTCCGCGGCAGCCATAGCACAAGGTTTTACGCCCAGCCGCTATCCATCGGTCAACGCCAACCCCAATTCCCCCACCGGCGGTCACCTCTACGACGTCTGGTGGAAGGGCTGGACCGAAGTGACGTTCGATCTTTCCGCCTACCGTGGCCAACAGGTCAAGCTCACGTTCGAAGCCGACAACTGTACCCCCGGCGGTCACTTCGCCTATGCCTATTTCGCCTTCCGGAATACCTGCGCGGGTCTGCAGATCAGTGGCGACTCGATCGCCTGTATCAGCACACCCATAACCTATTCCGTCCCCTCCCTGGCAGGTGCCACCTACGATTGGACCATACCGGGCGACTGGACCATCAATTCCGGGAGCGGTACGAACATCATCCAGGTCACCCCGGGCAACGACGCGGGCCAGATCATCGCGCATGAGGTGAACGGCTGCGCGGACCTGCGCGACACGATCGACGTCAAAACCGTGCTCCCCACCCTCCCCGCCACGCTGGGCAGCCCGAATGAAGTCTGCACGGGGACCAACTCGACGACCCTCAACCTGAGCGGAGGCCGGGGCGGCGTCGTCAGCTGGTTGTCTTCCTATAACAACGGCGTTAGCTGGGGTCCGCTGGCCGATACCAACCGAAGCTATACCGCTTCGGACCTGACGCGAACGACGACCTACGCCGCGCTGATCCAGAACGGACAGTCGTGCGCCGTCGATACCACCAACAGCATTACCGTCACCGTCGATCCCAAAAGCGTCGGGGGGACGGTCACGCCGCCATACTATGAGGTTTGTATGGGGCAAAACAAGGGCGCGATCCTCACCGACACCGGTGCGACCGGCCACGCCACCGCCTGGCAATCTTCCAGCGATGGCGGAACTACCTGGGCCGACCTCGTTCCCATGGACACCTCGCTGGTCTACGGCATCCAAAATGTGACCGGTGACATCGAATACCGGGTAATCGTACAAAGCGGGGTATGCCCGGCCGACATCAGCAGCATCGCCCAGGTCAAGCTGTTGAACGCGTATTTCCCGGTAGCCAATATTGCCCCCGCCGACACCACGATCTGTTATGGCGGTTCTGCAACCCTTACCGCGAGCGTATCGACCGGCACATCCTACCAGTGGACGCATATCAGCCCCCTGTCCGGCTCCGCGGGCGGCGCCATCCCGTATACTACCTATGATATCTCCAATACGGCCACGCCGCTGGATACGTCCCTGTACATATTGACGATCCTCAATGCCGGTTGTCCGAACGCCCTGGTGGACACCTTCGTGGTCAACGTCTACCCGCGCATCGTCGTCAACGCCGGCAACGACACCGCCGTGGTGGTCGGCCAGCCGCTCCAGTTCAACGCCAAATCCAATGACCCCGGAGATACCTTCGCCTGGACGCCTGCCTATGGTCTCAGCGCCACGAACATCCCCAACCCCATAGGCCAGTACACCGGTGAAACCACCGAAGTCGACTATACCGTCACGGCCACCGCCGCCAACGGCTGTACCGGAACGGATGGGATCGTCGTCAAGATATTCCGGACGCCCCCCGACATCTTCGTCCCGACCGGCTTCACGCCCGGTCTGAACATCGACAACATCTTCAGACCCATCCTCGTGGGTATCTCGTCCCTGGACTTCTTCCGCGTCTATAACCGCTATGGCCAGCTCGTCTACAGCACCTCCTCCACCGAAGAAGGCTGGGACGGCACCGTCAACGGCAAACCCCAGCCCACCGCGGCCTACGTCTGGATGGTGCAGGGCAGGTCCTATATGGGGCAGACCATTTTCAAGAAGGGTACCGTCGTCCTGATGCGCTAAACTTGTATAATTGGCGCATTTTGGATATGTTTGGGCCATCTATTTGATGGCCGGATGAACGATTGCGCGTCATTGAACGATTCGGAACTGCTGCAACGACTACTGCGAGACGATGCTTCTGCCTTCCAGGAGCTATATGATCGCTATTGGCATAAACTGTACTTCATCGCCCACAAACGGCTCAAATCGGCCATGGCGGCGGAGGAAATCGTCCAAAACGTTTTCTTTACCCTTTGGCAGAAGCGCAAGACCCTCCGGATACAAGACCTTCCCCCCTATTTGGCGGCCGCCACCCGGTACGCGGTGTATCGTTACCTGGCCAATGAAAAAAGGAGGGCGGCGGGAGAAGAAGCCGCGGGGACGCGTGCCGTGGGTTTGACGCCCGTAGAGCTGGTGATCGATGACAAACAACTGCTGGAGATGGTAAAACGGCTGACCAACGAGCTCCCCGAGAAGTGCCGCATGGTCTTTATTTACAATAAGATCGAAGACCAGGCCCTGCCTGAAGTGGCGCAACGGCTCAATATTTCACTCA
The DNA here is from genome assembly GCF_035492835.1 of Dinghuibacter sp. NCBI lineage: Bacteria > Pseudomonadati > Bacteroidota > Chitinophagia > Chitinophagales > Chitinophagaceae > Dinghuibacter > Dinghuibacter sp. The sequence goes on along the minus strand of NZ_DATJIY010000066.1, from coordinate 56,954 downwards.
AAACCGCGGAAGCCCATTTGACAAAAGCGCTGCACCTGATCCGCACCAGGATGCGCGATAGCGCGCTGTCGATATTTCTATAGATCAGACTAAGGGTAATTGCACATCCCATGACTCACCCCATAAGGACTCACCCATAAAAAGGACGATTTTGGATAGAGCGCAATTGGTTGAACTGGCCCACCGTTTCCTGTCCGGCGCCGCCACGGAGAAGGAAATAGCCTTGTTGCACGAATGGTACGACACCGCCGACCAGGAGGAGATCGAGCTCGTCTTTACCCGGGAACCGGAAACGGAGGAGGACGTCAGACGGCGCATACTCGCCGGGGTGCAGTCCAGGATAGAACAGGAGCCCGTTGTCCAGGTCCGCCGGATCGGACGCTATGCCCGGTGGGTAGCCGCGGCGTCGGTCGTCGTCGCCCTGGGGCTGGCGGGGGAATACTTCTGGCCCAGGCACGCCGCCCACCAACCGGCTCCGGTCGCCGCGGCTGCCAAACCCCGGAACGACCTCCCGCCCGGAAGCAACAAGGCCCAGCTATTGCTGGGAGACGGTTCCGTGGTGGACCTCGCGGACGCCACGAACGGCGTCATCAAGGACAAGGGCGGCGTCCGGATAAACAAACAGGACGGGAGGCTGATATACGACGCGTCAAAACAAGACGCGGTATCCGAGACGAATACTATCCAAACCCCGCGCGGGGGACAATACCAGGTAGTCCTGCCGGACGGTACGAAAGTCTGGCTGAATGCGGCCTCGTCGCTGAGCTATCCGACCGCCTTTTCGGGCAAAGACCGGCAGGTCCGTCTGAAAGGAGAGGCCTATTTCGAAGTGGCTGGGGACAAAAACAAACCCTTTTCGGTATCTGTCGACGGTCTGCAGGTGGATGTGCTCGGCACGCACTTCGACGTCATGGCCTATGACGACGAACGCGCGATCAATACGACCTTGCTGGAAGGGTCCGTCAAAGTCACGAAAGGATCGTCTTCCCACCTTCTTACCGAAGGGCAGGAAGCATCACTGGACAGGTCTTCGGAGTCTTTCAAGATACGGGATGCAGACGCGGATGCGGCAGTAGCCTGGAAAAACGGCTTTTTCCAGTTCGGGGGCGTTCCCATAGAAACCGTCATGCGGCAGCTGGCGCGCTGGTACGACGTGGACGTGGAATACCAGGGACAGATCCTGTCACACTTCAGGGGCAGCGTTTCCCGGGGCGCGAATGTATCGGAGGTATTCAAGATGCTGGAATTGACGGGGGCGGTCCATTTCAGGATCGAAGGGAAAAAGATCATCGTCATGCCTTAAGGAAGCCGATGCCGATTTAATGCTTGCTGATTATGAAATTAACTGCTATTCTGGTCTTAACGACTTGCCTGCAGGTCAGCGCAAAGGTTTACTCGCAAAAGGTCACACTCTCGCTACGGAACGCATCACTCGGAAAGGTCTTCGGTGAGATCACCAAACAGACAGGATATTCATTCCTGTATACGGACGAAGTACTGGAGGGGGCGCAAAAAGTGGACATAAAAATCACAAACGCCTCCATTGAATCCGTATTGGACCGCTGCTTCAGGGATCAGCCCCTGACCTACTCCATCGTAGAACATACCGTCGTCGTCCAACGAAAACAGGAGAACAATGCCCCGCCCGGAACCGAGGTCCATGGCCAGGTCACGGATACCGCCGGCAGACCGATGGCGGGCGTAACGGTGACGATCGCCGGGACAAGGAAAGGGGTGGCCACGGACGCCGACGGCCGGTTCACCATCAGCGTTCCGGAAAAAGCCGTATTGCACTTCAGCTCGGTGGGGTATGAAGGCGTCGACGTGGCGGTGGCCGACCGGGCGAAGGTCAACGTGATCCTCCGCCCCATCGCCGTGTCGTTGAACGACATGGTGTTTATCGGATACGGCGCCCAACGGCGGAGGGACATCACCTCCGCGATCTCCACGATCAGCGTAACGGACGTAAGCGAACGCCCCGTTGTCAGCGCGGCGGAAATACTGGCGGGCAAATCGCCCGGCACCCAGATTTTACTCCCCTCCGGGAAGCCCGGGTCCGACTTTACGGTCTTTGTACGCGGGATCGCCTCGCTCACGGGCAATACGCAACCGCTGTATGTCATCGACGGCGTCGTATCCTATGATACGCACAGCCTCGACCCGAATACCATCCAATCGATCAGCATCCTTAAAGACGCCTCGGCCGCGGGCATCTACGGCGCCGCCGGCTCGACTAACGGGGTGGTGCTGATCACCACCAAGAAGGGTGTCAAGGGCCGTGCGAAGGTGGAGGTGAACGCGTACACCGGCTCGCAACAGATCACCAAAAAGATCAAGCTCCTCAACAGCCGGCAACTGGCGACCCTGTTGACCGAGGAACAAGTCAACTCGGGCAATACCGGCTTCTCCATACCCGATTCGCTCGTCACCGCCAACAACAACAACTGGCAGGACCTGGTATACCGCAAGGCGCCGATGACGGGTATCAATGCCGGCTTCTCCGGTGGCGGTGACAAAGGCACGTACTATTTCGGTGTCGGATATGTAGACCAGGACGGCATCGCGGAAACCTCCAACTACAAGCGCTATTCGGTCATCCTCAACCTGGAGCAGCAAATGAACGATTGGCTGGGCGTGGGAACCCATATTTCATACAACCGGACGGGCTATAACGACGTGTACGACAACAACCGGGCGCAATACAACGGGTTTGTCCTGAGCGCCTTGAACACGCCTCCCTTTAGCGCCATCTACAACACCAACGGGGATGGGACCTATGGTTTCAGCGCCTTTTCCCAGGCCGTGCCCAACCCGATGGGCGACATCTATGGGACCAACAATTATACGATCGGCAACAATTTGCTGGGTGACGGTCATCTCGTCATAAAGCTACCCTTCGCCCTCAGCTTCCGCTCCCAGTTAGGGGTGACCCTGGAGAACACCTACCAGAGCATTTTCCAGGACCCGCGTCTGACGGAACGCGCCAAACAATTGGCTGGTATCGGCAACTACAACACTGCCGAAGGCTTTCGGTATATCTGGGACAATACGCTGACGTTCGACAAACAGGCGGGCAAGCACGCCATCGACGTCATCGTCGGCTCCAGCGCCTCCAAACAGCACGATCAATCCTCCAACCAGGCTGGCTACGGCTTCCCCAGCCCCGACGTGCAGGTGTTGTCCGCGGCTTCCACGTATACATTGAACCAGTCTTTCGCGGACGCATGGACGCTGGAATCCTATTTCGGCCGCGCGAACTATGCCTACGATGGCAAGTACCTGGCGAGCGCCTCCATCCGCTGGGACGGCTCGTCCAGGCTGGGCATCCGGAACCAATGGGCGAACTTCCCCGCGTTTTCCGCGGGCTGGCGTGTCTCGGATGAGGACTTCTTCAAAAGTGTGCATTTTGTCAGTGACCTGAAGCTAAGGGCCGGATGGGGCGCCACCGGCAACCTGCCCGCGGACCTCTACCCCTCCTTTACCCAGTTGATCGCCGGGAACAACTATGCCTTTAACGACTCTACCATGGTTTCCGGAACGGTGCCCAGCTCCCAGGCGGGCAACCCCGACCTGTTGTGGGAAGAAACCAAGCAATTCAATACCGGTCTGGACATCTCGGTGCTCAACAACCGCCTGAACCTGTCCGCGGACTTTTACGTGAAGCGGACCCACGACCTGATCCTGAGCGTGCCACAGCCACAGTCGACGGGCGTGAGCACCAAGGAGGTCAACATGCCCGGTTATGTGCAGAACAAGGGCTTCGAGTTCATCCTTTCCGCCGACATCTTCCGCGGTCATGGCCTGAGCTGGACAAGCGCCCTGAATATGTCGTTCAACAAGAACATCGTCGAGCTGCCCGCGGGTACCTCCCCCATCCTGACGGGATACATACAGGACATCGGTGGCAACGCGGGCATCGTCAAGAGCGGGCTGCCCCTGGGTTCCTTCTGGGGGTATATCGACGACGGCGTCAATGTCCAGACGGGCAACATCACGTTCAGGGACCTCAACCACGACGGGAAGATCGACCCGGACAACGACCGGGCGTTCATCGGCAGTGCCCTGCCAAAATTTACCTACGGCTTTACCAACCAGCTCAGCTATAAACGCTTTGACCTGAACATCCTGATCGATGGCGTTTATGGCAACAAGATCTTCGATGCCACACGTATGGAGACCGAGGATATGACCGACATGGTCAACCAAACCACCGCGGTCCTTCACCGCTGGAAAAAACCGGGCGACGCCACCGACATGCCCAAGGCCTACTATGGAAGCGCCGCGCCAGCCGGTACCGTACCCAACTACAGCATCTCCACCCGTTGGGTGGAAAGCGGTTCCTTTTTGCGCTTCCGCCAGATAACGCTGGACTACAACCTGGACAGGAAGTGGATCGGGATAGCCGGTATCAGCGGGTTGCGCTTGTTCATAACGCTCCAGAACATGTTTATCATAACGAAGTACAAGGGCTACTCCCCCGAATTGAACGTGACCTCCGGCGCCAACCTGGCCACCCAGGAAGGATTCGATCACGGGACCTATCCGGAGGCGAAGTCGTTCACCTTTGGCCTCAACGTTTCTTTGTAATGATGCGTATGCAACGACGATATTGCCCTTTCCCGACGGCGGACCTCGCGCCCCGGCTCGCGCCCGGCCTCGCGGCCTGCCTTGCACTCGCGCTCGCGCTCGCCGGCCTGAGCGGCTGTAGCAAAAGCTTCTTGAACCAGACGCCCCAGAACACCCTGACCTCCGGCGACTTCAAAAGCGCCGCCGACGCGGAAGCGGCGATCGTGGGTTGTTATTCGCTTATGGCCAACAGCACGTATTGGTATTATAACTGGAATTACCTGATCGACGGCGACGTCCGGTCGGACAACAATTACTCGGGGGGAAGCGCCCCCGACATCGACGGCGTGGATAACTTCACCTCCGTGGCAACCGACAATCAGCCCATATCTGAAGACTGGTACGAGCTGTACATGGATATCGGCGCGACCAACCTGATCCTGGACGACGTGCCGGGCATCACCGATCCCGCGCTGACCGCTACCCGTAAGGCGCAGATCCTCGGCGAGGCAAAATTCCTGCGGGCATACCACTATTCCCATCTTGTCCGGAACTACGGCCCCGTCGTCCTGCAATTGCACACCATCACCGTCGACCCCAATACGCTCAAATCGCGCAGCCCCGTCGACAGCGTGTACGCCCAGATCATACAGGACCTCAAGGACGCCGAGGCCTTCCTGCCGGTCGCCTACAGCGACAACGCCGACAGCCACAGCCGTGCCACGCAAGGCGCCGCCGAAGCCGTCCTGGCAAAAGTCTACGCGCAGACCGGCGACTACCGGGATTGCCTGACCTATTGCGACAAAGTACTGCCCCCGCAGTACGGGGGCGCCGGCGCGGCCGGCTATGCCTTGCTGTCCAACTTCGACTGGCTCTTCGACAGCCAGCATAAAAACAGCGTGGAATCCATCTTTGAATTGCAGCACACCGAGGGTACCCCGGACCATGGGTACGCCCAGGGTCTGATGCTGCCGCCCTCCGTACAGGCACAATACTGGGTCAAGTTTGCGCCGCCGACCCAGGACCTGGTAAGAGCCTTCAAGACCGCCGGCGACATGGTCCGTTACAAGTCCTCCATCACCTGGGAATACAACGGCCCCGGTTCCGCCAACCCCGTCGCCAGTCCGACGCACTACGCGTCCACCGACACCATTCCCTACGTCTGGAAGATCGGCCGTAACTGGCCCGGCGGCTGGAGCGGCGGCAGCGGCGACAACCTCGTCCTCCTCCGCCTGGCGGACATCATCCTCCTGAAAGCCGAGGCGCTCAACGTCCTCGGTCAGACCAGCGACGCCATCCCTTTATTGAACGCCATCCGCGCCCGCGTCGACCTCCCCCCGACGACCGCCGTGTCGCAAACCGACGTCGCCCTGGCCATCCTGAACGAACGCCGTTTGGAGCTGGCCTTCGAAGGCGAACGCTGGTATGACCTCCTCCGTTTCGGCGCCCAATACACGATCGACCTGATGAACGGTCAGGTCGACGGCAAGGGCGTGAGTCTGGGGTACCAGGTCACCGCCAGCAAGCTTTTATATCCCATCCCCCAAAACGACCGGGACAACAACCCGAACCTGAGTCAGAATCCGGGGTATTAAGCAGCGGCAAACCCGAGATGGAATGTCGTCCCCGCGCCGATCTCGGAAGTGACGCTGATGCGACAACCGATCGCCCGCGCGAGGTCCCGGACGATATGCAACCCAAATCCGCGGGAGGATTGGCTGAGCGGCCGGTCCTCCTCGATCGCCCGGAGCTGCTCGTGCGTCATCCCCGGCCCGTTGTCGCGGATTTCAAGGGCGACGCGCCCGCCAGACGCAAATGCCCGGCACTCCACCCGCCCGCCCGGCTGGGCAGCGACGGCGCGGAGCGCATTGGCGGTGAGGTTGTGCAGGATGGTCTTGACATAGTTATCATCTGAATAGAGCGTCAGCTCCCCCTCTTCTACAAACGACAACAAGTTCTCCTGGCCCGCGAAAAATATGGCTAGGTGCCGGAAGAGCGCGCTCACCGGAACGGGGCGCGATTCCGGGGTGAAGCTTTCCATCTGTCCCTTGCTCCAGAGGAGCATCGCCTCCATGCTGCTCAGCAGGCCTTCGGCATAGTCGGCGATCTTTTGCTGGTGGGCGGCGACCTTTGCGGCGTTGAGGAGGTCGGGCTTGGCCCGCTGGAGGTTGATGAAGTTGATAAAACCGGCGATGGGGCTCCGGAGGTCGTGGCTGAGGATAGCGAAGAATTTGGCTTTGACCTTTTCGGCGGCGGCGAGGTCCTTGTTGAGCCGGCGGAGCTGGACGTTGGTGCGCTGCCTGGCGCGGTTCTGGAAGAAAAGCAGCACCCCGATCACGCCCACCAGGCAAAGCCCGACGATCAGGACCAGACGGCGGCGTTTTTCCGCCAGGAGGTTGAGCCGCGTGATCTCGATCTGCTTATCGCGCAGGGCGACCTCGTGTAGCTCCTCCAGCTCTGCCAGCTTGTTCTTGCTTTCCTGGGAGTGAAGGCTGTCCTCTTCGTCCTGGTATTTGTGAAAATTCTCGTAGGCGTCTTTATAATCCCCCATCAGCCCCTGCAACTCCGCGAGCACGCCGGTAAAATAGGCGACTCCGCCGCTGTCCGCCACCTTCCGGCTCATGTCGATGGCTTTGAGCATATAGGTTTCGGCTTTGTGGAGCAATTCCCGGTTGGCGGGCGTATCCGCTGTCGCCAGGGCTTTATAGGACAGCCCGATGTTGCCCGTATTATTGATGGAAATGCTGTGCAGGGGGCTCACCCGGTCCCAGATGGCCTGGGCCCGCAGCTGTTCGGCAAGCGCGTCGGGGACGCGGCTGCGCGTTACCGCTTCGTTGGTATACACCTCGGCGAGGCCGAAGTCATTGCCGACCGCCTTTTCCATGGCGGCCGCCTTGGCATAATAGGTCCTGGCGCCGGCCGTATCGCTGGTTTTCAGGTAGGCGTTGGCAAGCCCGAGATACCCATTGGCGAGACCGGTGGAATCCCTGACCTCGCCATAAAGGCCGATCGCCAGCGTATCGTAACGGATGGCCCTTTGCCAGTCGCTCTGGGCGTAATACAAATCGGAGATGTTGCTGTTGGCCACGGCCGCGAGGCTCTTGTTACCCTTTGCCTCTGCCAGGCTGAGCGCCTGGAAAAAGTATGGCGCCGCCTGGTCGAACCTGGAGCGGTTCATATAGGACACGCCGATGTCGTTGATCGTGGAGATCATCTTGGCGGTGTCCCTGATCGCGATGAATATCGACATCGCCGTGTCGAATTCCTTCAGGGCGGCGTCATACCGGGCCAGGTCGTTGTTCATGCGGCCTGCCAGCGAATGAAAAAAACCGATCCCCTTTTTCCAGTGTATGCTTTCGGTGTAACGGATGGCTTCGCGGGCCCAATAAAGACCCGAGTCCGCCTGGGAGGACGCGTAGAAGTTGCATATGTCGTTATAGACATACCCCCTGGCCGTGTCTTTGGTCACCGGCAGTTTGGCTATCAGCACCGCCGCCTTGTTCTGCGCAACGGCTGCGCCCGCAAAGGCCGTAACCGCAAAGGCCGCGCCCATCAAAAAGACAAGCGGGGGGAACCTCATTCCAGCAGCAATTTTACATTGTCCTTATACTGCCGTCCCACCGGGAGGGGCGTGTTGTACACCGTCACCTGGGAGGGCGTCACCTGCCGGACATAACTTTTTTGCACGGCATAGCTGCGGTGGATGCGGACAAAGGACCGGAAAGCTTCCTCCTTTAGCAGGGCGCCCAGCGGAGAAAGGACGCAGTGTTTTTTCTGGGAGGTGATGATCCCGGTATAATCCTTGAGCGCCTCCAGGTAAAGGATGTCCTGGAGCTTGAGTTTAATATGGTCGTAGCCCTCTTTGATAAAGATCGTGTCCACGTTCAGGGAAAAGTCGTAGAGGTCCGACTTCCGGCGGGCTTCGAGGTACTGCTTCAGCCTCTCCATGGCCGACGCAAAACGGTCAGCCCGGATGGGCTTGACCAGAAAATCGAGGGCCGACCGGTCGAAGGCGTCGACGGCGTATTCGGGATAAGACGTGATAAAGATGCAGGCGGGAATTCCCAGCAGCGACTCCCGGAGCTCGAGCCCATCCATACCGGGCATGTCCACATCCAGGAAAAGCACGTCGGGCTTGCTTTTTCGGGCTTCGCCCAGGGCCTCGTAGGCGGAGGAGCAAATACCCTTTATTTCCAAAAAGGGAAAGCGTTCCACAAAACTGACAGTGGTGAGCCGGTCCACTTCATCGTCGTCGACGATTATGCAGGCGTAGGAAGGTTGCATTATCAGAAAGATACCATTTTATTCCTCATATTTGCCCTGGTGGTCTTACAATACTGCTCCGACCTGCACCTCGAATTCCGCGAGAACAGGGAATTCCTGGAACGTCACCCGCTGATACCCGCGGGGGACATGCTTATACTGGCGGGCGATGTCGTCCCGTTCCGAAGCCAGGGCCGCCACAAGGACTTCTGGGACTTCGTCTCCCGGAATTGGGAGCAGGTCTACTGGCTCCCGGGCAACCACGAGTATTACGATTGGGAAGTAGCCCCCGGACGACTGTCCGACAATAAAAGACCAAATGTACACCTGGTCAACGATACGACCGTTCGCCTCGACGCCGTCCGCCTGGTCTTCACCACCCTCTGGTCCCGGATCGGCCCCGAGAACGCCTGGTCCATCGAGAGGGGGATGAACGACTTCAGCGTCATCCGTTACCAGGGCGGCCGGCTGACCGCCCCGCTCTTTAACGCGCTCCACGATACCTGTCTGGACTTCCTCACGGAAGCCCTCCGGGAACCAAGCGACGTCCCTACCGTCGTCGTCACCCACCACGTACCCACTTTCCGCCATTATCCCCCCAAGTACCTGGGCAGCGCGCTCAGCCAGGCCTTTGCCGTGGAGCTGGGCGGTCTCATCGAGCGGGAGGGCCCCGCCCATTGGATCTACGGACATCATCACTGCAACATAACCGACTTCACCATCGGCGGCACCACCCTGCATACAAACCAGCTGGGTTATGTCGCCTACGGTGAACATCAGGGATTCATCCCTGACAAAGTATTGACGATATGAGAGTGCACTACCTGCAACACGTCTCCTTCGAGAGCCCCGGCTTTATCCTGTCGTGGCTCCAGACCCACGGACACGCCGTAACCGCCACCCCGCTTTTCCAGCCTGACGCCCGGATACCACCCGTAGAAGACATAGACGCCCTGGTCATCATGGGCGGCCCGATGGGCATCTATGACGAGCGGGACCATCCCTGGCTCACCCGCGAAAAGGCCTTTCTCCGCGACTGCCTGGCCGCGGACAAACACATACTCGGGGTCTGTCTCGGCGCGCAGCTCCTGGCAGACGCCCTGGGCGCCCGCGTCCACCGCGCCCCCCACAAAGAGATCGGCTGGTTCCCGGTTCACCCCATGCCCGCCGTCGCCAAGGGTACGACCATGCCCTCTTGGCTCCCCTCCCTTTTCCGGGACCACCCCACCGTTTTCCACTGGCACGGCGACCAGTTCGACATCCCGCCGGGCGCCGCCGACTGTCTCCGCACCGACGCCAACAGCTGCCAGGCCTTCCAATGGAACGCCCGGGTCGTAGGGTTGCAGTTCCACCCCGAAGTCACCCCCGCGTTGCTTGATGACATGCTCACCCACGGCGCCGCCGAGCTCGCGGAGACCGGCCCCTACATCCAAACGCCCGGGGCCATCCGCGCCGGCGCGGAGCACATCGACGAGTGCAACCGGCTGATGGGGACGGTCCTAAAGACATGGCTCGGGGAGGCGGGGTTATGAAAACCCGCCTCGCCCCCACCCCCAGTGGCTTCCTGCACCTCGGCAACGCCCTCTCCTTCGCGCTCACGAAAAGGATCGCGCAGCGCTACGGCGCCGGCGTGCTGCTCCGGATCGACGACATGGACCGCGACCGCGTCAGCGAGGAATACGTACGGGACATTTTCGACACGCTGCAATACCTGGGAATCGATTGGGACGAGGGCCCGGAAAACCTGGAGGACTACAAAGCGGCGTACGCGCAGATACACCGGATGAGCCTGTACGAGCAGGCCCTGCAAAAGCTACGACCGCGTCTCTACGCCTGCGTGTGCTCCCGTGCGCAGCTCCAGCAAAGGGCCTGCGCCTGCAAGGACAAACACATCCCCCTGGAGACGAATGACGTTAACTGGCGGATCGCCACCGACGACAGGGTGCTCACCGTGAAGGAGGCATCGCACGGCGACGGGGTCCGGGCCGCGCTCCCGGAAGACATGCGCGACTTCGTCGTCCGTAAAAAAGACGGCTTCCCCGCCTATCAACTGACGTCGGTCATCGACGACCTGCACTTCAAAACGACCATCATAGTAAGGGGCGAAGACCTGTGGAACTCCACGCTCGCGCAACTTTACCTGGCGCAAACGCTGAACGAGCCCCATTTCGAAAACATAACCTTTTTCCACCACCCTTTACTCACCGACTCCGCCGGTCACAAGCTCTCCAAATCCGCCGGCTCGACGTCCATCCAATCCATGCGGAAAAAAGGCGTACCCGCTGACAAGGTCTATGACCGTATCCATGGAATGCTCGAGGGCATCCTCAGAACTGTCCGCTGAACATCGCCCGCAGACCGCTGGGCGCCGTTTCGAACTTCAGCGTCACCGGGCGGCGGCCCAGATGGGTGGTGAGAAAACGGTGCGCTTCCTCCCTGGACGTCTCGAAAATATTCAGTCCTTCGAAGGGAAGGAGGGCGTCGAAGGCGTATGGGATGGGCCCGCTCCCATGCTCGTCCTGCACCAGACCGCGGCCCCTTATCGGTATGCACTGACCGACGGTGTCCCAATCCCCGAACGTCATGTCGACGGTGTCGAGGAAACGGTCCTCGCCGTTCACGCGGACGGTATGCTCATAGAGATCGAGCTCGATGGCGTCGCCGCTGCAGGAGCGGCCGCTCAGCCCGTTTGGCGAAAATACACCGTCGAAGGTCAGGGCATTGAACATGATGTAGTCGTCTTCCCCCGGGGGGAAAAGCTCGATCCACCAGGTCATGTGGCCATGGGGCTCCAGGATGCCGTACAGGTTTGTCTTCTCGAGGTCGAATGCAACATCGCCGAACTGCAATGTGCCGATGGTTTGTGTCATATCATGGGCAGCGAGGGTCATTTGCGCTACCTATAAGGTACGGATTTCTCCCGATTAGTGCAAGGACCCTTGTATGGTTTCGACGTCGTGCGAAGTGAACTTCCCGTCGATCTCTGCAAAGACGACGCCGTCGTCGTCTCCGCGCATCAGCAGAACCAATTGGCTGTAAATGCCGTCGGATTCCCGGCCCAGCACCTGGAAAAGCTGGTGCCCCTTGCGGACGTTCACCAGGTCGTCGAAGTGACCGTCCCTGAGCTTGCGGGCGAGGTCGGATGCGTCCACGGCCGCGCCGGGTGTCTTTTTCCCGTCGAGGATCAGCAGGCGCAGGTTGGTGACCTTGTCCTTCCACTTCTCATCGGCCGGGGACGAGAAGCTGGTGCTCAACCAGAAGCCCGGGCTGATGGATATCGACCCGGTGAGCGCGTCACTGGACTTGTACTGGTCATAGAACTTGTCCAGGGCGTTTTGCTGTGCGCAGGCGCTGCAGCAGACCATCACGCAGATGGCAGATAATAGTTGTTTCATGGCTTTTTTACTTTTGCGTTTTTGAGTTGGCCCATTCCCTTGATGTCCATGTCGGTACCCAGCCTGGATAACGCATCCAGGTTGATATCCCCGACAAAGCTGATAAACGTGAAGCCCTTTTCGTCCACGGAAATCATCAGCAATTCGTGGATGACCTTCCCGTCTTCTTTTACCATAAACCGGGTGTCGTCGTCCTTGTCACGGACGGTGATCAGGTCTTCGTATTGTGTCCGGTCGATCCGGGAAAGGAATTCCTTATAGAACAGCCGGGGGGTCGTTTCGGTGCTCAGCATCCGGAAGCTCTGGAGCTTCTGCACCGCCTGTCTGACGTCTCCCGAAACCGTATCCCACTTGATGCTGCCCATCAGCTGGAACATCTTCGGGCTCACGGAAACCACGGTAAACCGGCTGTCGTCGAGATATTTTCCAAAAAATTTTCCGATCGCATCGTCCTGGGCAAAGGCGCCATGGCCAATCACCAGCAGCACTACTATTAATAAGCTCGATTTCATAAAAAAATCAGTTTGTAAAAGCCAAATGATAATTGTTGGAAAGACGGGTCATACCGGCCCGGGTCATTTCCTTCCCCTTGTTCATCCGGTTCGACACCACGCGGAGCGCCTGTTGCACGGCGGCAAAAGCCTGGGCGGGGTCCTGGTAGGTGTCAGTGACCGGAGGAGCGGCAGGGCGCGTCAGCTGCATCACCAGGCAGACCCCCACAACCGCCGCCGCCGCGTACATCCATCCGCGATGATACAATCGCCGTACCGGCGCCTGCAACCGCGCCATCATCCGCTCGTCGAAGTCCGGCGGGAGCGTGACCGCCACGGGCTCGCCGAAGTAGCCAAATACCGCCCGGTACTCCCGGAGCGAAGGGTCGACCGACGACCCGCGGAAATACGCCCGCAGCCGTTGCTCTTCCTCCAGGCTTGTCTCCGCCTGCCAGTATTTCTCCAATAATGCTTTTATATCTTCCATAGCGTATTTTTTACGGCCGTCCGCGCGCGGTGCAGGTATACCTTGACCTGCTCCATGCTGAGGTCCAGCGCCCCGGCTATTTCCTGGTAGGTCAGGCCTTCTACTTCGCGGAGCTGCATGACCAGGTATTGTTTTTCGGGGAGGGCTTCCATCGACTTCCGGATTTCAGCGGCGACCTCCCGGTCCAATAAGACCTGTGATGGATCCCGTTCCGCGCCCGGCAGCCCGGCCAGGGCTTCCACCTCCACGTACCGCCCCCTCCTGCTCCGCAACTTCTCCAGGCAGTGGTTCCGCATCGACGTCATGCAGTACCCTTCCAGGTTCTCCCATCTGTCCCACTCCCCCCGTTTGGCCCAAATCTTCACCATCACGTCCTGGACGGCATCCTCCGCCTCAGCCGCGTTCTGTAACAGCCGGCAGGCAAACCGGAACAGTTTGTCCTTTAAAGGCAAAACGCGATGCGTGAAGAGTTCCAAAGACATGTCAGGAGGATGACGGGAAAACGGGAAAAAGGTTACAACAATTCCTGTAAAATTTTCCGGGCCCTGTCCTGGTAGGGGTTGGGCCGGCGGCTGAGGTTGTCTGCCAGGTTATGTACCGCCGCACGGTCGCCCTGCCAGAGCGCGGCAAGGAGGCTGTACCACTGGGCGGTATTGGTGAGGGCGTCCGGGGGGGACGTCCAGGCAGAGTCCAGGTAACGCCGGGCCCGGCCGGGTTGTTTTTCTTCGAGCAGGCACAACCCCTTGTACAATTGCATATACCGCTGCAACCGGGCATTTTTGGAGCCGCCCGCGTCCAGGACCTGGTAATCGACGGGCTTGGCGTCTAGGACGTCGGCATACCGGCCGCGTCGGTATTGGTTATAATAATAACTTACTTCCACCGGGTCTTTGGCCGATTCGTACGGTTGATAATACCGGGCCGCGAGAACGGGATCGGTCGCCCGCAGGGTATCTGGCCGGGCCGGCGCCACGACCCGGGTGGTATCGGACGCGACGGCCGCCACGGACCTGGGGGGCGTGCGATCCACCGTAACGATGTAAACGCCGACCGCCACGGCCACCACGGCGGCGGCCACGGCAGCCACACGATAGGGAAATGTCCGGCGCACGGGCGCGGCGGAAGGGGTTGCCGGCGTGAACAGGGCGGCCATTTCCAGCTCCTGCTCGAACAACGCGCGCAACGCCGCGTCCCCGGATACATCCCGCATGAATTCCTCTTCCCCGGCCGGGCTCATCTTCCCGTCCAGGTAGTCTGCAATCCTTATCAAATACGCCTCTTCGTCCATATCCCCTATTAAAATTGATGCACAATGCTACGCCAAAGCTCCGCAAAACGCCTGCCGCAGCGACTCACCATCTTGATCGAAGACGCCCGGTCGATGCGTTTGCGCACGGCAATGGCGTCGTGGCTCAGACCTTCTATGTATCGCCAGGTCAGTAGCTGGCGGCAGTTCTCACCGATCTTTTCGAGCGCCTGGCGCGTCCTGAGAGAGAACGCCTCGTCCGTGGGCGACTCTGCCCCCATAGGGGAGCGCCCGTATTCATTTTCCACCCGGACACGCCTCAGCTCCTTGCCCAGCTCCCGGAGATAGCCCCTCTTGAACATCACAAAAAACAAACCCGTATACTCCGGGCTCCCGACGATCAGCGAACCATCCGCCAATTTCCGGACAAAGGTTTCCCAGGTCTGGAGGAAAACGTTCTCGGCGAGCTCCTCCAGCAACACAGGCGGGATCGAGGCCTGGGCAAATACGACCCTCCGGAAAAAAGAAGCCTTATGCAACCTGCTGAGGCTGGCCAGCATGTGTTGCATCCCTTCTTTATCCCCTTGCCGGCAAATCCTGACCGCCGTCTCGGTCGTTAAATAGTACTCCGGGTCTTTTTCCATTCCTGGCAAGGCCGCTATGCGACCGGCCAGGGCAATATAATCAAAAACAAGTGCCCAAAATCCGGGAAAAATCTACCGGAGCTTAGGGGATTTTTTGCCGGAATTCTTAATACATTGGATGACGATGTTTCGTTGGTTGATCTTACCTCTGACCATACTGTTTGGCGTCACCGACTGCCGGGGACAGTCCGATACCCTCTGTTTCCGGGAGATGAAAGTCTTTATGGATAGCTGTTTTCACTTCATCAACCAAAACCGGTTCGACCGGGCGATCCCCTATGCACAGCGTATGGAGCCCTTTTATGGCGGCGTCGGGGGCGATAGTATGAAACTCGCGGGCACCTATTACCTGGAAGGGGAGCTATACCGTCTCCTGGAGCGGCATGAATCCGCGCTGGACCGCTTCCGGCGCGCGGTCGACCTCTATAGCCGCCTCGACCCGAAGCCAAACGACCCCGGCAACCGCGGTCAATACGCCCTTTCGGTCTCGCGCATGGGTCACGTCTACCTGTCTTACGGGGACCAAACGGACGGGGAGCTGTACCTGAAAAAAGCCCTGCCGCTCCTGCTGCGGTTCAATATGATGGGCCAGTATGCCCAGGACCTGCTGTCGGTAGGCGGCATAGCCAGCGATCGCGGCAACTACACCGAAGCGCTGGCCTTGAACGAAAAGGCCATGTCCATCCTGGACACGCTCCCGACCTCTCCTTTTGGCCGCTACCTCCAGTTGAGCATTCACAACAATGAGGCGATGATATATGCCGAGGAAGGCAATGGGCAAAAGGCCCTGGCAAACATGCGGGCGTCGCTTCGGTTGTTGAAGACCATCGACCTCCGTGACCCGGACGCCGGATTTTATGTCAAGGACGATTACGTACCGATCCTGATGAACGCGGCCGACACCTACTTCGTCAATGGCATGGACGACAGCGCGATGGTGGAATGCAGGGCAGCGGACAGCCTGATAAGGGTGATGCCAAGGGGCCGCTGGATGACCTACCTCTCCCAGGAAAGGGCCATCTATGCCGAAAAGAAGGGCCGCCTGGACGAGGCCATCGAACTGATGCGACAGGGCATCAGGATTGGCGATACCGCGGGCGTCCGTCCGGACAACCTCGACCAGCTGCATACCTTATTGGGCAGCTTGTATAATGAAGCCGGCCGCTACGGGGAGGCCGATTCCCTTTTCCGTATCGACATGACCGGTCTGAGACGTCGGGGTTTGACGTATTCCTATTTTTTCCGCCAGGATATGTTTGGCTTGTGCACCAGCCTGGTCGCACGCGGGAGCTACCAGGAGGGCACCGACAGCCTTGTCGCGCTCAGCCGGATGACGCTGGACCAATTGCACCGGAACACTGCCGGGCTGTCGGAGTCCGAGCAGGTCAAGTTCAAACAAGGCCTGGAGCAATTGCTCGACCTCTTGTATACCTGCCTCTCGCAGGGACACTACCGGAGCAAGATACTCAGGGATACCTACCTGCTGGAGCTGGAGCAGAAGAACCTGGTCCTGAATGGCGAAGAGTCGGTACTTGCGGCGGCCAGGAGGTCCGGCGATACGGTCTACCACGCCTGGCTGGCGAACCGGCAGGTACTTTCCCAACAGTACGGGTTGCCTTTAAACCACCGCCAGTTCCAGCTCGACAGCCTGGAAGCCGCGGGCGAGGCCTGGGAGAAAAAGCTGAACACGCACCCCGGCGCATTTGATAACCGTTATCGCGGGTTGCCGGTGCTGCCGCCCGGGTCGGCCACCGTGGAATTCCTGGGCTTCCATCCGTGTCACGGTCGCCAAAGCGACAGCGTCGTTTATGCCGCCTTCGTGCTGCGCTCGGGTGACACGCTCCCCACATTCGTGCGTCTTTGCAACGAAGAGACGTTGCATCGCCTCCTGACGAGCGTACCGGACGAGGACCAGCTCACGGAGGTCCTCTACGACGGCCGCCACCGCCAGGGCCGGACCCTCTATGATTTGGTGTGGCGGCCGCTGGACCCCTTGCTGGCGGGAACGCCGGACGTGTCCTATTCACCCGCCGGCCTGCTGAACAATATTTCTTTCCAGGCGATCTTTACCGGTCGCGACTACCTGGTACACCGGTACCGTCTCCACCGCTACCTCGATCTGGCCGACCGGTCCCGCACCTCTCCCGGTCCACCAGAGCGGATCAGCGTCTGGGGCAACATCGACTACGACTCGGCGGCCTATAGCCAGGAGGAGCCCTCCGAGGCTATGGCGCTGGAAGCCGAAGCCGTGCGCAAGGATATGGGTTCCGGCCGTATGTCGCGCCTGGGCGCCGGCGAGGTCACCGGCTTACAAGCCGTTTTTGCCAAAAAAGGCGTCGCCTTCACCAGCGTACAAGGCGCCCGGGCCACCGAAGAGCGCTTCAAACAGGAGGCCGCGGACTGTAGCGGCGTCCTGCATGTCTCGACGCATGGCTTCTATACCCCCTTCCGGAAGGATGCGGAGCATACGAGCCAACCCGGGCTCTTTATCGCCGCCACCGTAAACCCCTTGTTCCGTTGCGGGATCGCCTTTGCGGGCGCCAACTTTTACTGGCTCCGGGGCGTGCCCCGGACCAACCGGGAAGACGGCATCCTGACCGGGTACGAGATAGAACAGATCGACCTGCACCGGGTCCAGCTGGTCACCCTGAGCGCCTGTGAAACCGGTTTGGGGGACGTCACCGAGAACGAAGGCACGCTGGGGCTCCAACGCGCCTTCCGGCTGGCGGGGGTGCGCCTGCTGCTGGTGAGCCTGTGGCAGGTGCCCGCGCGGCAGACGTCGGAGCTTCTCTCCCTCTTCTACGCAGGGTGGCTGGACGGGAAGGATCCGGGGGCCGCGCTGCAGGACGCCGAGAATGCGCTCCGCGCCAAGGGCTACCCACCCTATTATTGGGCGGGCTTTGTCCTGATCGAATAAGCTCCCCACGCAATAATTTAATTTTCCCGGCCGGTAGATTTTCGTCCCCGTGGCGGTACTCTTCTATAAACGTACTGCTCGTGATGCAAAAGATACTAGTCGTCCTCGGCTGCGCCGGCATGTTGCTGACCGCCTGTTCCAAAACCAACAACAATAACAACGGCGGTAACGGCAGCGGCGGCAACCCCGGCGGTCCCAGCGGGTCCACCGACCGGATCAGGCAGATCACCCTTATTACGCCCATCGGCAGCCGGAACGACACGGGCTATCAAAACTTCGTCTATGACGCCCAGGGACGCTGTACGCAGTACACCCAAAACAATGGGACCGGCCCCGTCACTACGTATACCTATGGTACCAACACCGTGACGTCGGATGGGGGCGGCTTCGAGACAAAATACTTCCTGAATGCCTCCGGTAATGCGGACAGCGCCTACCAGGCGCCATTCGGGGCGACGGTGACCCTACCACCCGGTTCAGGCTCTTACATATATAAGTATTTCTATAACGGCTCCGGCTATCTCGTCAAACAGCAGCAATTCCAGGTCAATGACGACGGCTCCACCACGGAACAGGAAGCGGAAACCTTTACGATCTCCGGCGGCAACGTCACCCTCGTCACCGACAGCGCCAGTCAGGCCAGTATATCGCTTACCTATACCAACCAGACGACCACCACGCAGCCGCTGCCCCCGGACCCGCTCGTCGGCGCCGCGCTCTCCTTCCTGAACGCCGGGCCCTCGGTCACCCTTTTTGGCAAGGGGAACGCCAACCTGCTGGCGGTCTTCCCCGAATCCATCGGGAACACGACCACGAACATCAAGCTGACCTACCAGCTGGACAGCCAGGGGCGGATCAGCAAGACCTTGGAAGACACCCCGGCAGGGGCGAGCGGACCGGCAACCGTATATTATACGTACTACTAACGGATCCGCTACGAATCCCCTTCCCACACCCGCCGCCTGGAACCGTCGTACCGGTAGATGCGCCAGTCCTTCCCGGCCGTCCTGAACAAGAGGGCGCGGAGGTCCCTTGGGATAAGGATCTTCCACCAGGTGGCGCCGCCATAGTCCCTGTACAGCCCCGCCCTGGCCAGCACGTCGTAGGTCGCCGAGGCGCACCGCATCCCCATGGTGGCATAGTCGTAGGGTGTTTTTTTAAGGTATTGCCGGGCGAGGCTGTCGATCCGCCGTTTTTGGCCGGGGGTGATGGGGATCGCGAACACCACCCGTTTCAGGTCCGCTATCACATAATGGTGCGGCGGGAAGGTCTGCCACATCCCATAGACCGTTTTGATCTCGAACTTCGAGCTGTACTGCTTGTGCGGGAAAAAGTGACAGGGGTATTCGGTGGACCGGAAGCTGAGCACGCTGTCATCCCCGATCTCCATGGCCACGTGGCCGCCATAGATACCGCCGAACCACCTGGGCTCCGTTTTCTCGTACTTCTTCGCCGGCCGGGAGCCGTAGATAAACATGATACGGAGCGTATCCTGCGCGCGCAGGCCTATACAGGTTATCAGGCATATCACCGTAAGACAGCTAGCGCGCATATAATTTTACGATTACTTCGGATGGCCGCAATGTAATCAATGGCCGCAGCTGCGGCGTCTGGCCCGTCGGTTCGAGTCTGTTTTTTTCAAAAAACAAACGTAGGAAGATGGCCATTTCGGCCATGGCGAACCCGTTCCCGATGCAAAGCCGCGGTCCGCCGCCAAAGGGGAAGAAGGCCTTGTTTTTCTTTTCTCCTAAAAACCGCTCCGGTTCAAAGGCGTCCGGACGGTCCCAAAAGGCCGGGTTCCGGTGTACCCCATAAAAATAGGGAATGATGATCGTGCCTTTGGGATAGGTAAAGGCGCCATAACCGTCGTCGGTGAGCGCCACGCGTTCGGTCATCCAGGCCGGCGGGAACACCCGCATGCCCTCATTGATGACCGCCGCCAGGTATTCATCCCGGGGGCTCTCGTATATATCGCCGGTGAGATTCCCGATCCGGTCTTGTATATCCCGCCGCGGCGCCAGCTGGTAACACAGCCAGGACAGGGCGTTGGCCGTCGTCTCGTGTCCGGCGAAAAACAGGATCATGATCTCGTCAATCAACTGCCCGTCCGCCATGGGTTCGCCGGTGTCCTCGTACCGCGCGGCCAGGAGCATGTCGAGGAGGTCATGGTGGGCCCCGCCGGAATCACGGCGGTCCTTAATGATCGATTCGATGACGAACCTGATGCGCTGCATCCGATCAGACATCCGGCGATCCTTACCCGTCAGGGGATAGAGCGCGCGTTGGAACGGCTGGTTTACCTCTCTCATCAGCAGGCCCTGGACATCGGTGAACGTGCGTCGGAGCTCCTCTTTTTTTTCGTTTTGTATTTCCAGGTCGAACAGGGAATGAATGAGCAGCTCGAAGCTCAACCGGTGCGCCAGCGGGTATATATCGACGGTCGCGTCGCGTGGGAGACTCGTAAGAAAGACGTCGGTCGTACGTACGAGGATATCATACAGGCTCCGTATTTTCTCCCGGTGAAAACCGGGTTGGATAAGCCGCCGTTGCTGCAACCAGTGGTCGCCGTTACTGAACAACAGTCCCCTGCCAAAGAAAAACGCCGCACGGTCCGCGCTCAGTTCGGATTTATAGTAGTTGGTGTGATTATCCTTGAGTATGTATTGTACGAATCCCGGGTCTTCGGTTACGATTACCCGCCTCCTTTGAGGTAGTCGGGCGGAATACGTCCCACCGAATTTCCGTGTGTTCCGGGAAATCGTCCGGATGGGGTCCCGGAGAAAACGGGGCGCCCACAAAATGGTTTGGGCCAGGTTATATCCGGGAGGCAGACGGTAGGCGGAGGGCATCCCTAAATTTATGTATCTTTAGCCAGCCTATGACCCCCTCGACCCAAAAATTGCTTCCCCGGCCGCACGAGATCACCGCGGCCTTTCACCGGGAGCTGGATATACACCTTGCGGACATCGTTTCCGGCAGGGAACGCCGCATGTTCGAGATCCGCGACTTTGCCGCCATACTGCACATCCACCCCACCCACCTGACCAATACGATCAAACACGCCACCGGCCGGACCCCCTGCGATTTCTACGAAAGCCGCATCCTGGAAATCGCCAAACAACTCCTGACCGAAAGCAACGTCCCCATCAACGAGGTCGCTTATACCCTCACCTACGATCCGTCGAACTTCACCAAGTTTTTCAAACGCTTCGCGGGGGTTACGCCCAAGCAGTTCCGCGAGCAGGTCGTTTCCGACCGCCGGAAGTCGGCGACCCTCGCCATTTAAACTGAAACAGTCACCATTTTTCCAGGCGTCCGCCAGGTACCTTTGTGTCCTAAAACCTCTATAGACATGGCACAAAACAACATCGCCCTGGTCACCGGCGGCAGCCGTGGGTTGGGCAGGGATATGGCGCTCGCGCTGGCGCGCAAGGGATTGGATGTGATACTCACTTATCGTACCCAGGCCGGGGAAGCGCAGGAAGTGGTCGGCCTTATCGAACAGCTGGGTTGTAAAGCGGTAGCGCTTCCACTGGACGTTAGTAATTCGTCCACCTTTGCCGCCTTTTTCGCGTCGGTCGCCGCCACTCTCCGCGACACCTGGCAGACGTCCACCTTCCAGTTCCTCGTCAACAACGCCGGTATCGGCATCCACGCGGCCTTCGCCGAGACGACCGAGGAACAGTTCGACAACCTCGTCCGGATTCAGCTCAAGGGTCCCTTCTTTCTAACCCAGCACGCGCTGCCCCTGATGGCGGACGGCGGCGGTATCGTCAACATCTCCACCGGACTGGCCCGGTTTGCCTATCCCGGTTACTCCGCCTATGCCAGCATGAAGGGGGGAATAGAAGTGCTGACGCGCTACCAGGCCGTCGAGCTCGGCTCCCGTAAAATTCGTGTGAACACCGTGGCCCCCGGCGCCATTGCCACCGATTTCGGCGGCGGCGTGGTACGGGACAACGCCCAGGTCAACGCCCGGATCGCTTCCGTCACCGCGCTGGGTCGCGTCGGCCTGCCCGAGGATATAGGCTCCGTGGTCGCCTTCCTGTGCACCGATGACGCCCGCTGGATCAACGCCCAACGCATTGAAGTTTCCGGAGGGCAGCAGTTATAGCAACGACTTGGTAATGTCTTTCCACTCCTGGGAAATGGTTTTTTCCGGGATGCCCTTGCCCGCGCGGTGATACCAATACCCCGCGTTCTTTATATCGCCCTCCTGGCGATGCAGGAACGCATGTATATGATACGCCGTCTTTGTCTCTACGTCCTGGATGATTTCGTGCGCCCGTGTCCATTCGCCCTTGCCGGCGTACCACAGCGCCTTCAGCGGCTCCGTCAGGTCCGTAGGTGGAGTGGCCTCCCTGGTCGATTCTGTAAATTGTTCGATCGTCATTTTTCCGGATTGTAGGTGAACATACAGGAAATTACGAATTCCCGGCATAACATTGGAATTTTACTCCCGAAACGGAGGGACTATGATACGCAAGTTGAAATCCGGGGAGTTCAGGATCTACTCCCGTAAGAAAGACCCGAAAACCAATAAGCGCCGCAACCTCGGTACCTTCGGGTCGCTGGAAGACGCAAAAAAACATGAGCGGGAAATACAATATTTTAAAAAAGGCTGATCCCGGCC
This sequence comes from Dinghuibacter sp., assembly GCF_035492835.1. Taxonomy (NCBI): domain Bacteria; kingdom Pseudomonadati; phylum Bacteroidota; class Chitinophagia; order Chitinophagales; family Chitinophagaceae; genus Dinghuibacter; species Dinghuibacter sp. The sequence goes on along the minus strand of NZ_DATJIY010000066.1, from coordinate 34,312 downwards.
GCTGGCTAATCAGCAAGGCGTTTAAGTGACCGGGCTGTGGAAATCCATCCCCACACGCGGCGTTTTAACAAATTGCTATTTTTTAGTTCGCTATACATGACAAAAAAACAGTTTTATTCCTTTGACGCCGCGGTGGTAATTTACTATATCAAGAACTGTGTATGGTGGAAATTATCGGAGCCGGAGTCCTTTTTTTATTGCTGCTTGTCGTTCTCGGATCCGTGTGGGTAGTGCGGAGCAGGAACACCCGTCTCGACCGGGCGTACCATGAAGCGCTCCACGCGGAAAGCGTGGAAGACTATGTCCGGGCCACCGAGCTTTTCCAGGCCATCCTCGACCGCTACAGCGGTGTCCTCGACGAAAAGATCAAGGCGCAGATCAAAGCGCGTATCGACACCATGCGCTACCAGAAAGAATACCTCAAGCGATTTGAGGAGCGGGCGAAGCAGACGATCGTGCGGCCATCCTGATTATTCCTTCACGTCTTCCGATCGCCTGGAACAATCCATGCGGCGTATTTTTAATGACAAGCTGCCGCCGCGACGGTAACCTGTTATAACCGATCGGTATGCCGCACCAGGTCACGGGATACGGCACCGGGTCGATGTTTTCGACGAGTGTAAAAATCCCCACCGCAAAGTCCGCGCAATTGAAGTCAGCCAGGCGATAGTCGCTTTGCGCATTCTCCAGCGCCATTCCCCTTACGTTTTCGAATTCCGTTGCCGACATCGACGTTTTGAGGGACGCGTGCGCCACCGTCCGGCGGTTGTTCCGGATACAGGACGGATACGCCTTGAGAGGGTCCCGTGGGGACAATCGTCCCGCCGGGTAGAATCCGAAAGCCTCGAATACCGAGTCCCGTTCATTCGTCTTTTCGATACGAATAAAACAATGCCCCGCCTTCATGCCCCCCGAAAAATTCATCGACGCGGCGGGATTGCCCTTTACCGGCAGGGTCGCGCACAATTCGATGGTGTAAGACGCGCCGGCGTCGGGGATTTTATCAAAGGACGCGAAGAGGCCCTTGAGGTCGATGCCGCGGCGCTTGCCGCGATTTTTCGCCTTGCGTTGCGCCGTCGTCCCGGCCCCGGCTTCCGTTGCAGCCCACGGCGCCGCCTCCCGGGGCGCCGGCCCCGGCTTCATCGTTGCGATGTCCATATGGAGTGATTTTTCAAAAAAATAAATCACCCACCCCGCAAAAACAATGTGAAAACGCAACTTTTTAGGTATCCTTACGGCTCAACGACCAAGGCGTAAGGTCAAGATAACTTGCGATGTGTTTCTTAGCAACCCGGTTCGATAGCTCCGGCCAGCGCTCCTGCAGAAGACGATACCGCTCCGCCGCCGTCCGCCCTCGGATGATGAACAAACGCTCCTCACTTTTGAGGTAGTTCCGTTTCATCAGCTCGAAGGCGATAAAATTGAATTCCGGGAACCGTTTCCGGCATTCCTCGAGGTCGAGGTAGGACATCCCGTACAATTCACAGTCCTCCACGGCCACGACGTATTCATAGCTTTCCACCTGCTGGAAAAAACTCCAGATCGGCGATACCACGTGGTTTTCCTGCATGAACCGGCTTGAAATCTCCTCCCCGCCGTTGATGTAGTAACAACGCACCAATCCCTTTTGTATGAAATAAATATATCGCGCCACCTCTCCCGCGCGGAGCAACACGTGTTTTTTCCTGATCTTTTCAAAATGGACCTTTCGGGTGATAAAGTCCGACAGATCGTCGGACAGGGGATGGATTTTCCGGAGGACGTCTAGGATCATGCCATAGGGATTTATAGCAATGTACGCACCGCAAAGAGCGTACCCAAGACGTGTAGGCATCCATCGACCGCTGGCATAAAAAATCCGTCTTTATACGGACAAAATCCTTCCTACCTTAGCGGCATAGCCTATGCATATGAAACGTGTTCTTGCTACCGCCGGTATAACCCTCCTGCTTTTCGCGGCTACCGCCCAAACCTCCCTGCCCCGGGCGACGCCCGAGAGCCAGGGTGTCTCCTCCCAGGCCGTCCTTACCTTTTTACAAGCCGCCGGCCACAGCAAAAACGAATTCCACAGCTTCATGCTCCTCCGCCACGGACGGGTCGTGGCCGAAGGCTGGTGGAAACCCAACGGACCCGATGTGCCCCACGCCCTCTATTCCGTCAGTAAGAGTTTTACGTCCACCGCAATCGGTCTTGCGGTAACCGAAGGCAAGCTGCGCGTTTCCGATAAGGTCATTTCCTTTTTTCCCAACGACCTGCCCGAACACGTAAGCGCCGATCTCGCGGCGATGACCGTCAAAGACCTGCTCACCATGCAGGTCGGCCAGGACCCCGACCCTACCGCATCGGTCACCAGGCCCGACTCCGACTGGGCCAAGGCCTTCTTCCGCCTGCCCCTGCCCCATGCCCCCGGCACCACCTTTCTTTACAATTCCCTCGGTGTCTATATCCTCTCCGCGATCGTCCAAAAGGTCACCGGCGAAAAGGTGATCGACTATCTTCGCCCGCGTCTGTTCGACCCGCTCGGTATCACCGGTGAAACCTGGGACGAAAGCCCCCAGCACATCAATACCGGCGGCTGGGGCCTTCTGCTCAAAACCGAAGACATGGCCAAATTCGGCCAGCTCTATCTCCAAAAAGGCCGGTGGAAGGACCGCCAGCTCATCCCCGGCGCCTGGGTCGCCGAAGCTACCGCCTCCTACAGCGACCGCGGTCCCTCCTGGTCCTGGTCTACCCCCCGCGACTCGAGCGACTGGCAGCAGGGATATGGTTACCTCTTCTGGCATTGCCGCCACGGCGCCTTCCGCGCCGATGGCGCCATGGGTCAGTACATCATTGTCATGCCGGAGCAGGACGCCGTGCTTGCCATCACCTGTAAGACACAGGACATGCAGGATGAGCTCAACCTCGTCTGGCGGTTTTTGTTACCGGGCCTCCGTGGGGGTACGCTGCCCGCCGACCCGGCCGGCAATGCCGCCTTGCGGAGCCTCGAGGCGTCGCTCACCATCTCCCATTGACATGACCCTCGTAGAAACCTACGGCGACCCCGCAACAGAGAACATGCTGATCCACGGCGACAATCTGCCGGCCCTGCAGGCCCTCGGCCGTGACTACGCCGGCAACATCAAGTGCATCTACATCGATCCCCCTTACAATACCGGCTCCTCCTTCGAACACTACGAGGACGACATCGAACATAACGTCTGGCTCGACCAGATGGCCACCCGGCTTCCCCTCCTGCGGGGCCTGCTGTCGCCCGACGGCGTCATCTTCGTGCACATCGACGACAAGGAGATGGCCTACCTCCGGGTGATGATGGATGGCGTCTTCGGAAGGGCCAACTTTCTCAATACGATCGTGGTAAAAACGTCCGATCCGTCGGGCCACAAGGTCGTCAACCCCTCTCCCTACGCCCAGACCGAGTATATATTGATGTATGCCAAAGACCGGCGGAGCTATGCCTGGTTTACCCAATACGTCCCCACCGGCAACGACATCATGTACAATAAGATCGTCGCCAACATCGAGGAGGACTATTCCAACTGGCGCGTCGAAAGCCTCGCCGGGCACTACGCCCGGCTCCTGGGCTATAGCGACATCCGCAGCGCCAAAGCCGCCCGGGGTAAACTCGATTTCGAAGCCGACACCTGGGCCTTCGCCGTCCGAAACGCCCACCGCGTCTGCCAGCTGACCGCGATCAGCAACCTCGCCGGCAAAGCCATCGTGGCGCTCCGCGAAGCCTCCAAAAACGCTCCCGGTGTACTGCGCCTGGCGCGCCCCCCGCTGGACGACGTCTATGTTTTAGGCGGCCGCCAGATGTATTTCCTCAACGCAAAGATCAAGACCATCGACAACGCCGAAGTCGTCGCGCGGCCACTCACCAACCTCTGGACCGATATTCCGTTCAACGGCATCTCTTACGAGGGCGACGTCATTTTCAAAAATGGCAAGAAACCCGAAAAGCTCCTCCGTCGCTGTATCGAAATGTCCACCGCCCCCGGAGACCGGGTCCTCGATTGCTACCTCGGCTCCGGCACTACCGCCGCCGTCGCCCATAAACTGGGCCGCCGCTGGATCGGTATCGAGTCCGGCGAGCACCTGCTGACGCACTGCCTGCCGCGCCTGCGACGTGTAGTCGACGGAACAGACGAGAGCGGGGTGACCAAGGTCACGGCTTGGAGGGGCGGTGGGGGGTTCAGGGTTTATAAAACCGACGGATCGCCCGCATAAACGGCATCTCCCGTGATAAGAAAGATTTCTTTCCTCGACAGATCCCAGTGCCGCCTGGCGATTTTCTCTTCCAGTGAACCAGGAGGTGATTCCCAATACCTCGCCTCCGGGGAGGCGCAATGGATAGTTACCTCGAATTCGCCCCGACCTGAAATATACCGCGGGGCTTTACAGACGGGACAATGGGCGCCGGGATCCGCAATGATCCGCCGCAGCATGTCTACATGTTGCTGATCCATGTTACTTATGTTTAAACGCGTTGCCTGCTTATGATTACCACATCCACCACCGGTAACCGGTGGTCAAATCACTACCGGGGGGCCCCGTGAAGCAACGAACAACGAAGTAGGACAAGGTATACCCTGAGCCAAAGAATGGCGCTTGACAAGACAATCTCCGATGTGAAGGCCCCCATAGCCGTCAGCAGCCGCCAGCCCGATGTCCGTCGGGACGTCATACCGCTTGTCCAGTAAAACGCGGCTGCGTCCGCGACGATGGAGGAGGCCCCCCGGCTGTTTTGCCGGCGGCACCCATTCGTCGACCCTGGCCATCCGGCCCTGCTCTTTAACGACCGGGATGCCGTAACATTGGTATAATCCAGGGGAAAGCCGCGCCGAGAAAAGGGCCAGCCCTGCGACCGAAAGAACGCATCCCAGGACCCGGAGATAGTATGTACCCTTTAGTCGCAGCATGATCGATTCCGAAGCTATCGCATTTCAAGTCATCCGAAAAGTTAAAGTATGGATTTTAGCCATCGTGTCCCTTCAGCACGCAACGCAACCGTTTCCCCGACCCGTCCCGATTGACGTTGTACAATAGCCACCTGTTAAGCCCCGAGGCTTCGAGGTGGAAGAACCGTGAGGTATCCGCCAGTTCGGGTTGTAGCCAATGGGGAAAGGCGCCGGCCATCCGTGCGGACTCCCAGGAATGGATGGCGTTGAATATGGGGTACTTTTGTTGGCAGGCCTCGACCGTCTCCTCCGATAGCGGCATGACATAGGTTACTCCGAGGCCAACTGACACTGCCTCGACGTTTTCATATTCCTGGACCGTCGACGACGGCCTCAATCCAAAGTTCCCCCCGAACGTGGCAGCGCCGTAGTTGCCGCAGCTCACGTTTCGGAGGTCCTTGCCTTCGATACCCCAGGACCTTTTGTCGATATCGTACATGTTTGCGCCGCCGCCCACGTTCCACACCGTGTGATAAAACCAGCTTCCGCCGGACAACGTGGCGCCGGTCACCTCGAGAAGACCGATCCCGGCTTTTCTCGTGTCGGTCAAAAGACGACGGTAGAACCGTTTGGCGGAGTACTCTCCGAAACCTTGGTAGAAAAGACCCTCCTCGCCATCGAAATCGATATACCGCATGCCGTTGCGTGCGAAGACCCGGGCATAATAGTCGGCGTACCGATCCTGCAGGAAGATATCCGGGGCCAGACCGTGATAGCAGTTAGTCTCCAGTTTGTACACGGTGTCACCCGCGGTATGGGCCGTCGCGGCGGTACCCCAATAGCCTCTTTGGACATGCAATAATGTATTGTTGCCGACGCCCGAGTAGCGGATCAGCTCCTTCCCGATCCGGACCATGTTTGCATCCGCGGGATGTCCTTCCCAGCCTGCTGTTTCGTCAAGATAACGGGGATCATCCACACGAATACCGGTGTCAGAAGGTCCGAAGCCGCTGGCCAAAACCCTTTTTTGCAAATAGCACAGGCTGTCATTGGGAACGGGGCTTACGTCGCTGCTGACCCGGTGCTGCAGGAAGTTCTGCAGCGTATGTAACCCAAAGGCGATCCCGGCGGCATTGGCTTCCCGGGTGAATTCACCGATGGAACGGGGACCGGAAGAGAACGGGATGCGCACCGGGATGAGTCCTCCATCGGCCCGGTTTGGGTAATATTCGCCCAGGCTCCAACCTTCGATGGTCTTGAATCCCAGTTGGCGGGTATAGCTTACCGCGCTGTCATAGGTCCTTCCCTCCCACGTCACCCCCATGGCAGAACGGGCAGGGTCCTTGACCCATTTCCCATCCCTTTGCAGGAAAGGAAGCCCTTCGGTGACCGCGACGTCCCGGATGACGGTCATGAGGGCGACGGAATCCGGACAGGCCCACAGGGCCACCGAAGAGCCGACAATGTCCAAACCGGGGATGGCCTCCAGCTCCTGGTGAACCGGTTTGTTAGCTTCCATTTTGGGCATCAGCGAGAAAAGTATCTGGCTGGATTTGCGCCGGTCCCGGGCGTGCTGCACGACCGATATGCGTCCTTTGTCGTCGACGCCTGCCGCATTACCATACATGATCCGGTAGTATTCTTCGGGATGGGAATAAAAGGCGACGTCGCTGATCCCATTCCCACCGATGGAATAGTACTGGCCCTCTTTCAGGTCCGCCGGCAATGGAAAACGCATCGTGTCCGGGGAATGGATCAGGTATTCGAAGGGCGCGATATCGCCGGCCGTCGTGGCGGGGCCGCCGGTGGTGTTGTCATCCAGGGACAACAGTCCCACCGCGTAGTTACCGGTGGCGCTCGTATCCCGTGCGACACCGAGCATTTCCCCGAGGAGGTTGGTGATACTGGTATGGATAGGGCCCCACTGGATAGCGTTAATCCCATTCCGCGGCGTGAGCGACAGCAGCGTAAATTTCAAATACCGCCGGTGCTTTTGTTCGACAAATACCCTGGCGACGGCTCCGTTGTCGAAGTGTAGTGACAACAGGTGGTCCTGCGCTTCATACTGCGCGCTCTCCGGATATAAGTAATCCCCTGAGTCACTGTTATACAAACACAGCAAAGGCGATGGCTCCCCCTGCACGATCACCTCCCTCGCAGGATGAACGGTTGTGTTCCTGAGGCTGGTGATCCACCCCTTTTTGTCGATATGTATCGAACAAAATCTCGTGGCGAGGTTTATCTGTGCCCCGGCGCGAAACCCGATCGCCAGGAGCAGCAACGCGAACAATCCTTTCATAGTGTAAAAATCCTGGCTCATAACGGGATGAACTACAGCGGAATTGACAAATGCCCCCGTTATTTTGACCCGGCCGCAAATTAACCCGCAAGCCTCTGGTTATGACGGAAAAAAAATAAATTTGTAGAGTAACCGGAATTGACATGCAGTATATATACGAAAATTTCACATTCCAGCCTGATCAATCGTTTACGATCCGGTCGGAGCTGCTTGAAATCAAGAAGTGGACCTCCTTGAAGTCGCACGTCAATTACGAGATCGCACTCATCGAGAACTGCTGCGGCAAACGCTTCATCGGGGATCACATCGAGGATTTCGAGGGCACCGAACTGGTGCTTATGGGCAGTTATCTCCCCCATTGCTGGCAATACTCCAAAACGGCGGACCCGAATATCCAGCCCCACGCCGCCATTATCCATTTTTTCCCGGATTTCATGGGAAAGGAACTGCTGGCCAAACCGGAAGCCAAAGGATTGAATACGCTGTTCGACCAGGCCGCCAAGGGCCTCCTGTTTACGGGGGACACGTTACAGAGCGCAAAAATGATCATCCAGCAAATGCTATTCGAATCCGGCATGGCCAGGGTGTCACTGATGCTCAGGCTATTAGACATCCTCGCTCGCTCGACGTCCTGCCGGGTCCTTTCATCGCCCTATTACAATTCGATAGAAACATCCGCCGAGTCCAAGAGGATCAACGTCGTGTTCGATTATATATTCACCCACTTCCGGGAAGAGATCAGTTTGCAGGAAGTCGCGGACCTTTTGCCGATGTCGACGGCGGCGTTCTGCCGTGTTTTTAAACGAAAAACGAACCGCACGCTCACCGACTTCCTCAAGGAACTCCGCATCGGCCATGCCGCCAAACTCCTTCTCGAAGGGAAACATAATGTAACTGAAGCCTGCTACGAAAGCGGCTACAACAACATCTCCAATTTCAACAAGCACTTCAGGGAAATCAAGGGGCTTTCCCCGCGGGATTTCGTGAAACAGTACCAGTAGTATCCGCCTTGAACTGATAGAAAAGGTCCGCCTGCACCCACTTCTGCCCGGGTTGCGTGCCGGGCACGCCCACCTGGTAGGCATCCATCATCCGGTTCCATGCACCACACCTGGGATCGTAAGCCTCCGCCGTCCGACCCATGGCGGCGAGGTCGGCATCCGCCGGCACGGTGACGATCATCACCACCGTCCGTTCACACCGGTACAACCGGATATTCTTGTATCCCGCCTTCCGGAAGCCGGCTTCCACTTCCGGCCAGACATTCTGGTGATACGCCAGATACTGCCGGACTTTTACGGAATCGTCGACAAGGTTGACAACCATGACGACGTCGCGGGCTTTCGTAGAAACCGGTTGCCGGCACGCGGCCAGCAACATAAAGGCGAACAGGTATTTATTCAAGAATCGCATATATAAAGATCATAATAATCCCCAATAAACCCCACGTCAGCCAGACCCCTCGGGAACGGCCGGCATACCGGGCGTGTATCTCGTGCAGGGAGGGAAGCGCCGAACCCCGCCGGGCTGTCGTCGTGAGCGAGATGAGGACCATGGCCACCAGTAGCGCCACGAAAAGGTAAAAGGAAAGCATCAGGAAGCCGGGCCAGAAATGTGCATTGGGGTAGTTAAGGACATAACAGCACCCGATGACCAGGCACAACAGACCACCGCCATACAAAATCCATTCCGCGGCGATATGGTTGGCCTTTTTCCACAACGCCCCTGCCAGGAAAACGACGGACAAGGGGGGCGCCAGGATGGATACGAGCCCCTGTGACAATTCGAAGAATCCTTTCCCGGAGTAGGAAAACAGGACCGCGATCAACAACGCCACGATCGCCGCGCCCACCGTTACCAACCGGCCCGCCAGGCGGCTTTGCCGTTCGTCCATCGGCCGAAGGCGCTCGATGACATCCAACGTGAATACGGTGCTGAATGAATTGAGACCCGAAGAAACCATGTCGATTAGCGCGGCGATCAACGCCGCCATGCTAAGACCCAACAAGCCGGTCGGCATCAGGTGCTTGACCAGCACCATATACGCGGTATCGGGTGTCGCCTGGTCCCTGTACAATACGTAACACAGGATACCGGGGAAGACGAACAAACAGGGCATCAATATTTTCAAACCCGCCAGGAATAACGCTCCGTATTGCCCTTCCCGCACATTTTTACCCGCGAGCACCTTTTGAACGATGGTTTGGTCCGCGCACCAATAGCAGATGGCGACCACGGGGTAGCCTACCAGGACGGATATCCAGGAATACGTCGGCGCCGAGGCCGGCCGCAGCAGTTGCAGGTAGCGGCGTGGAATGGCCGAAGCCGCCTCGTGTATCCCGCCGGCCTTCCGGAGTGCGAAGAACAACAGGAGCCCGGAGGACAATAGGATGATGGACGACTGGAATATACCGGTTCTCATGACCGCCCGCAGCCCCCCCAGGGTCGTAAAGCTCGCCGCCACCACGGCGACGCTCACCATCGACCGCATTAGCGACCAGCCGAACATCTGGGAGATCAGAAGGCCTCCGGCATACAACGCGCTGCCGAGCCAAACGACGAGGATCGATACCAGGCTGTAAAAGGTGAGAAAACGATATGCTTTGTCTCCATAGCGGATACGCAGGAACTGGGGCATGGTGGAGATGTCGGTCGCCCGATAAAGCGGAATGAAGACCGCGGCCAATAACAGGATGAATATCCAGGCCAGCCATTCGAAATTGCTCCCGACGACCCCTTCGGAAAAACCGATCCCTGCAAAACCGATCAACATAGTGGGGCCGGCATTGGCGCTGAACATGGAAAAACCGATCTGCCACCAGCGCAGCGACCTTCCACCGAGGAAAAGGTCGCTGTCCTTTCCCATCCGCCTGTCCAGGAAGAATCCGACAAAAAGCAAACCGGCCAGGTATGCGAACAAAATGATATAGTCTCCTATGGCAAGCGATACATTCATGACTATGAAGTGACCATGGGTGTATAGTTACCGACCTCGTTTACGGTCCAGGTCTTACGTCCCACGATTTTGTTTTTCCGCTGGAGGCGGTCCCAGTCGATCCGGATCGGTATGCCCGATACATCCGGTAAGACGAAAGAACCGTTCTCTACGAAGGGATGCTCGGCGAAGTATTCACGCAGGCCATCCATGAGGGGATAGAGAAACTCCACCATCGCCCCATCGGACGCGGTCGACACCAGCGCCGCCGCATAGTGCGAATAACCGCCGGAGCTAAACGCCAATCCGGATTTTTCGGCGAGGTCGCGGACATCCATCCATTCCCGGACGCTCGCCAGGTGTGTGGGCGCGGGCTGTAAATGGGCCACTCCTGCCTTTTTTAATTCGGGAAATACCTTGGCCGACTTTTCGGATTCGCCAAAGGACAGACCCACCGGGGATAACGCGGACAATTGGGCGATTTCCGACAGCGCCGCGGAATGAACGGGCTCTTCGAGCCAGGCAATATCCTGGTCTTCAACACCCCTCATGAACGCCATCGCCTCCATGACCGTCCATATCTGGTTGGCGTCGACCGCAAGGCGAATATCCTTGCCGATAAGTTTCCGGACGAACCTGACGCGCTCGATATCCTCGCGGATGTTCTTCCCAAAATGCATACCAACCTTCATCTTTACGCAGGAGAAGCCCAAATCGAGAAAGTGGCTCATTTCCTTCTCCAGCTGCGCCAGGGAATAATTCGTACCTCCGCCGCTGCCATAGGCCCTGGCGTGGTTTCGCACCCCATGTAGGTATTGCTGGATCGATACGCCCTTTCTGCGGCAAGCCAGATCATGAAGCGCCAGGTCGACCTGGCCCAACAGCGATGAGGCGGGGCCCCTGAAGCCCTCGTTCCTGATGGCCCAATACAGGCGGGGGTAAAGGATTTCGTACCGAAGACCGCCGCTATGGAGCAATTGAGGAAAGATACAGTTTTGCAATATGTGTATATATCCTGCCGTGACCGGTCCTTCGCCGATGTTTCCGTCTTCGTCCTCGAATGTCAGCAGGGACATATTGTAGGAACGGAACGGGCCCATGGACGAGTCCTGGAACGGGGTGACCGCGGGTACATCCGCCAGGGTCCGGACGGATATTTTTTTGATGTTAAATACTTCGTCTCCTATCGGGTTAAGAGTAAAGGTAATTTGGCTCATGAAACATTCTTTTGCTGAATTAACCGTATCTCGTCGACGACGTCCTCGGGCAACGGCCCGGACAGGATGTCTTTCCAGGTTTCTTCCAGCTCGCGGAGGTTGGAAGGTCCGGTCACGACTTTTATATCCACCGGGGCGAAGAACACGAACCGGTGTGCGAGCGTGGAAAGGGAAATACCATGCAATGATGCAATGGTCCGCAATGCCGCGGCTTTTTGCATACATGCCGGGTCCAACCAGGAGGGCGCGGACTCCAGGAACTCCTCGAACCGCCTGCCCAGCAACCCCATATGAAGCGGGCTGGCCATGTATGGCTGAACACCCAGGGAATGGTATTTCGGTATGCTGTCCGTCAATGCATCCGCGTTGATGGCGGTAAACCGGAAAAACTCCATGACGACGTCGAAAACTCCGTTATCTATATGTGCCGCGAATGAGGGGGGCGGGTTTCCACCCAGTCCGATCCGACCGGCATATCCCTTCCGCTTGAAGAGCCGCAATTGATCGATAACCGCATCCACCTGTTCCGGCGGAACCGCCCAGGGGTCGTGCAGGAACAGGACATCGACGTTCGGAAGGCCCAGGAGCGCGAGGCTTTCGCTCACGCTCCTTTCCATCACTTCAGGGTGATAGTCGTAACGGCCATCATCACTGGCGTACGACCTGAGCCTTCCTACTTTTGTGCTTATGACAGGTTTTGCGCCGCGCCATTCTCTCAGCGCCTTGCCTACAAATAATTCCGCGTCTCCATACGCCGGGGCCGTGTCGATCGCGGTAAAGCCATATTCCAGGGCCCGCAGGACCGTCCCTACCGACACCGCCGGATCAACCGGTCCAAATACACCGCCCAAAGCCGCCGTACCTAATATGTACCGGTCCATGTTCATCACTATTGCAAGGGGTCGAACGTGCCGCCCCATTCATTGTTTTGCTGTAAAACCGAGGACTCCAGGGATATCTGCGCCGGGTTCAATGGGTAGAACCAATGGCTCAGGTCCAGGTTGAACCTAAAGTTAGCGTCGCCGTCCAGGTTATCCACATAAACCATCGAAAAATTTGCCCGGACGGAAGCGGTCATGATGTTGTCCGTGGTCGAAGGAAGCGGCGCCCCATAGATCAGCATCGGCAGAAGTCCGTGCCTGGCGCCTTCGCTGTTCAGTATATCGTAGCGCTTCCAACGCCGGAGGTCGTTGAACCGGAAGCCCTCGAAGGCGAACTCGACCATTCGTTCATTCATGATCGCCGCCCGGATGTCGGCTTGTGATGCGGCGGTAATCCCGTAGGTCCCGGAGGCGCCGGGGGTGATGTTCGCCCTGGCTCTGATCTTGTATAGTACGTTCAGGGCTTCGCTCGGGCTACCTGTCTCATTGGCGCACTCGGCGTAATTCATGAGCAACTCCGCGTATCGCATCGGCGACCACCAGCTTTTGGCTCCGGCCGCCACACTGACGATCTGCTGCCCGGTGAGCGTGGTATCCAGGCCCTTCCTTTCGTAGAACCCAACCAGTCCGTTGTCGTCGCCGTTCTCCACGGGAACGTCGATATTGCTGTACCCTCCCGGCACCGGGAGCGTAAAGTTTATTCCCGACGCGGAAGTCCATTGAAACGCGGCCCAATACACGCATTTAGCGGGTTGTCCGGGTAGCACGTCGGGCGTGGGATAGGGTGTGCCGCCACAAAATATGGTCGCATAGAAACGGTCGTCCCGGTTCGTATAGAAATCGTTCGTGAACTGGGCGTTATAGGCCGGGTTTGACAGCTGGGTCAAATCGAGCTGCATGGGGGAGCCGTCCCTTTTGGGATAGGCCATCAGCAGGGGCTCTAGCGGCTGATCGTTGTTAGCGGCGCCATTCGTATAAGGCAACGGGCGTATCGGGGCAAAATTCATGTAGTGATCCGGGTAGTAGTATTGGTTGACCATGATCTCTTCCATGTTCCCTGAATACCATATGGCCCGGTAGTTGGGTAAGAGGCCGTAACCATTGGCGTTGGCCGCGTCTACCGCCGCCTTGGTGGCGTTAAAGGCGGTCTGCCAGCGAGAGGGGTCGTTCGACGGATTGAACAGCGGGCTCGCATACCACAAAAGTATCCTTCCTTTCAGGCCGAGGGCCGCCACGCTGGTGATCCTTCCGTAGCTCGTGCCGGTATAGGAACCGGGTAGCAACAGCGCGGCACTGTCCAGGTCCTGCACGATCTGGGTTATACATTCGGAAGTTTTGTTCCTGGGCACCTTCAGACTCGCCACGTCGGTAGCGTTCTGCGTGTGAAGGATGAGGGGTACGCCGCCGAGCTGGCTCACCATCGACCAGTAGGTCCATGCCCGCCAGAATTTGGCTTCGCCCGTGAACTGCGCCTTGGTCGCAGGGCTCAGTACATTGGCGGACACGGCTGCCAGCTGGTCCAGGAAAAAATTGCATTTATCGATATAGGTATAGCTCAGGTTCACATAATTCCCCGCCGCCGAGATGATCCCCAGCTGGTAGTTGCCCATGCTCTTTTGGGAGTTGATGCCTTCATCCGAATTGTTGCCCTGACCCAGCGGCCAGCCCGGCATCAACCCTCCGTAAATATCCGACAGGAACGCCTGAATCGTCGAGGAATCCGTCCACACGTTGGCCGGGTTGATCGCATTCGTATTCGTGAAATCGAGGCCCTTTTTACAGGCCGGCAGAACGGCCATCGCGATGGCTATATATGAAATTATTTTCTTCATAGTTGTCGATTTTACAGGGACACCAAAACGCCCATGTTGTAAGATTTGATGATGGGGAACGCGGTTCCGCCGGACATTTCCGGGTCGTAAAACTGCTGGTTGTATTTACTCAGGATGAACAGGTTGCTACCGGAAGCAAATACCTTTATGGCGCTCAGGTAATTCTTGTAAAAGCGCGGGGGGATCGTATATCCTATGTTCAGGAACTTCAAACGGATAAAGTTGGAGGGGGCATACCAAAAGTTGCTGCCAGCCATGTTGACGGAATTGCCGACCTCGGCGCCGTAATACCTCGGGTATTTGGCGTTGGTATTGGTGGTGTTCCAGCTGTCGGTGTACCAAGTCCGCCACATCCTGTTCCATTCCACGCCGCTGCCGCTGATATTGACCGCGTTCCATCGGTGAAAATTACCGTTGAAGGTGGCGGAAAGGCTAAATCCTTTCCATTCGCCGGTCAGGTTCCAGCCGACGACGATCGGGTCGTTGTTCTTCCTCAGTACCGCTATGTCGTAAGGATCGATCTTACCGTCCTTTTGGTGGACGCCGCCCTGGCTTCCGAGGTCCTGGTATACGAATTGTCCCAGGTCGGCCTTATTTCCGTTGAAGTTGTAATTGGGATTGGCGGCGTTCCAGCTGGACAGGTCGGTCTGGTTGCGGATCATATGGTCGACCACATAGCCGGTGAGCATGGTCGTGGTCCTCCCACCGCCTACCTGGTTTTGATAGTCGTAGGTTACGTTCTGGTCGCGCAGTACATACCGTGCATGTCCGTACGAGGCCACGACGCCGGTGCTGAAGTCCACTTTCCCGAAGCGTCGCGTATATCCGAGCGAGAAATCGATCCCGCTGGCCTTCTCCTTGCCGTAATTGACCGAGGGAAGGGTCAGGCTGAAAGTGGGAGGCGTCGTCTGGACGCGCTGCCCCAGGATGTCATAGGTGTACGTATGCCAATACTCGACCGTCGCGCTGAAGTGTTTCATGAAATTGACGTCCACCGCGAAATTCTGGTTCAACGATTTTTCCCAGGTTAGATTCGGGTTTACCACGGGACCGTATGTTAGACCGGCATTGAGGGAGGGGGAGGTACCGAAAAAGGCGTTGTTCCCGGTCACATAGCTTTGTTGCCATTGCCACCCGCCTACGTTATCGTTACCCGTAAGACCCATGGAAGCGCGGACCTTGAGGAGGTCGATCGACCTCACTTTCTCCATGAAATGTTCCTTGGAGAGGATCCAGCCCAGGGAGCCGGACGGGAAAAAGCCCCAACGCTCGTTGGGCGCGAAATTCATGGAGCCGTCATAACGGTAGGTAAAGCCGGCCAGGTATTTGTCCGCATAGTCATAAAAGAATTGCCCGACCCAGGACTTGCGACCGGTCGTAATATCCGAATAGGCGGTGCTGTTGGACACATTTTTGTTGGGTATGACGCCCCCGCTCGGCGTGGTGGAATTCTGGTTGGGGGACGTCGCCCACCACTGGTCCGTCGTATACAACGGGAAGCCGTTGACCGATGCGTTAAGACCCGTGCCCTGGGTCTGATAGCCTTCATAGACGAGCGTGCCCATCACGTGGTGCAACCCGAAGCTGCGCTCATAGTTCAGCTGGAGGTCCAATTGCTTGTCGCCACCCCAGGTCGCCGTCTCCGCGAGGCCGGGCGTACCCGTGCTCTGACGCGTACCCACGACGCTCGTATCCGACAGGCCCCATATGTAAGGCGTATATTGTTTTACGGTGTACATCGCGTAGGTGGTGGTGAATACTTTGTTGGCATCGTACGTATAGGACTTTATATACGTGGCCTTTGCGCTCAGCCCCTTGAGGAAGGGCGCCTTGTAGGTGCCGCTCAGGGTGAAGACCGGCTTTAGGTAGTTATCGCGCTGATACCCTCCCTGCCCCTGTGTCACCGCGCCCATGTTGGCGATCCACCCGTAATCCACCGGCATTCCCGAGTTCGTGAAGACCGGCATATAGGGCTGCCATACCAGTAGTTTCTGGTAGAGGTCGTATACCTGTCCCGATAAACCGCCGCCGTTCCAATTGGGTGAATTCGTCAGGTTATTGTTCAGGGCGCCCCCGAAAAAGAGCTGGAAGTCCTTGGTAACGTCCGCGGTAATATTCGCGCGTAAGTTGTATTTGTTGTAGGTAAGGCCGTTCATAAAACCCTGCTGATTGACATAGGAGCCGCCGACATAATATCGGATCCGGTCATTCCCGCCTTCCACGCCGAGGTTTTGGGTGGCGGTGAAGGGGTTCCTGTAAATGATCTTCAGTTGGTTGAACCCATAGCCGGCGCCCGCATTGTTGAAGTTATGCGTCGCGAAGTAATCGAAGTCCTGTTGTGTATAGGCGGGCCCCGCGGGGTTCGCCCCGCCGTTGTTAACCTGGTTGGCGAGCTTACCGGTCTCTATCGCATCCGTCAGCGCCATATTCTTTCCACGGACGTCATAGCCACTGTTGAAACTATAAGTGACCCGCGCCTTACCGGTCTTACCCATTCGTGTCGTGACGACTACGACGCCACCGGCAGCCCGGGAGCCGTAAGCCGCTGTCGTGGCCGCGTCCTTCAGCACGGACACGCTGGCAATTTCATTGGGGCTCAGGTTATTGAAGTCCGCGGCGGCGCTGATCTTCCCGTCGATGACGTACAGGACCGGCTGACCGTTCCATGAGGTGGCGGTCCGGATCGTAATGGCGGGCGTTACCTCGCCCGGGGGACCCGAAGGCGTAACCACGTTGACTCCCGAGAGTCTGCCGGCCAGCAGGTTTCCCGCGCTGGCGGTAGGGACTTCCCGGTCGCTTTCGTTCACCTTCATATCGACCACCGATCCGGTGAGCAGCGATTTCTTCTGGGTGACATATCCCACCACCACGACATCCTGCTCCTGCGCCACGGCAGTTTTCAGAACGATGGTCACTTCGCTCCGACCTTTGGCGTCCACTTCCTGGGTTTCCATCCCCACGTAGGAAATGACCAGTGTTTTGGCATTGTCCGGCACATTCATCGCAAAAGAACCGTCCTTATCGGTCTTCGCACCCAGGCTGGTACCTTTTACCTGGATGGTGGCTCCTTCCAAAGGCCGGCCATCCGCGTCGAGCACGCGGCCCCTGACGGGTCGTGGCATGGCAACGGCGCTTGTACAGAGGAAGAGGAGGAGGAAGGAAACTCCCTGCAACATGGTTAAGCAAGCCTTACCCAAGCGAATCGGGTGGCGGTAAAATACCTTTCTCATAAGCATTTTGAGATTAAAAGGTTTACTAAGCGTTTTTAGCAATCGTCCAATCATGGCCTGGAGGGCTAGACAGCAAGCAAGCACGTCAGACACTTTCTCATCGGGATCAAATATCCGCAGGACTGTGCAGGTTAGCCACCAGCGGGTTGATAAATACCGATGCTTTTTTGCCTAAGTCAAAATAGCATCGGTATTTGCCAAAATCGTGCCTCTGGACTTCGGCAAGCCCGTTTACATTCGTGGCATGAGCGCCCATCCATTCGATCGCCGCCGGTTTATCGGTCAATCATTTATTCTCGGAACCGGGATGCTGATCCCCTGGGACAAGGCATCCGCCGGGCCTTGCAAGGATGCCGAAATCTTTTTGGAAGGATTTGCGGCCACCCTGCGTCCTTATGTACTTGCTTACGAGGGTCCCAGGAGGACATCGGCTACAGCCTTCAAAGGCAAAGCGCTCGATACCGCAGGGGGGCGGTGGGAAAGCCGTATAGACCAGCGGAGGGAGAAGGACGCCATGGATTTTCATTTGCGGTTCACCCTGGAGCGAGGCGATGCAACATCCGCAGGTGTCGCGGCCGTTTTCGACTTCGGGGATTGGAACGCGGAGATGTACGTCATGATACCGGCTTCCGTCTACAATGGTAATCGGAACCGCACGGTCGACAGACCCTATGCGGCCGGGTTGGACCGCACGGATCTCTACCGCAAAGACCTTCCCCTGACCACGGGTGTCCTCCCGCAGCTATCACCCCATGAAGGAACCCCTTCGGAATTACAGGTAAATGTGTGCAATACGACCACGCCCGCCGTGGTAATCTACAACAGACGAACCAAAAAAGCCTTTATAGTCCTGACCGAGCAAGGATCGGTTTTCGGAGATCATGGCTTTACTATCACCGAAAGCCAGGACCGGAAAACCGCCTCGCTGGCCATCTGCGCCCCCGGCGTCCGGCATAAGAAACCCCTTTTCGTGGGTTTTGAAAACAGCCCGGACCGCGGGGGCCACTGGCCAGAAGGGAGCTCACTGACGCTCCGGCTGAAAGTATACATCTTTGCCGCCGAAGACATTCCGGCGGTGCTCGATCGTTTCATGACAGTCCGCAAAGCGGTCACCGGTCCCAATCATCCGCGTAACCTTATCCCCTTCAGCCATGTCATCGCGCTCATGACGGGGCTGATCGACCAGCGCTTTTACCGGGGACGATACGCCTTTTATTGTCCCGAGAACGCGACGTGGATTTCCTATGGATGGATTGGCGGATTGATGGACACCTATCCGATGCTCGTCCTGGGAGATCAAGCCCACCTGGATCGGGTGACCCAGACTTTTGACTTTGCCATTCCCAGGGGGCAGGGCGCCTCCGGTTATTTCTATGGCGCCACGGATCAGGATGGGCGGAATTTCGGGAGGGAGGGATATGATGAGTTCCCCGAGATCGTGCTGACGCGAAAGAACGGGGACCTCTTGTTCTGGCTGCTCAAGCAGTTTATGATATTAAAAGCCCAGGGGCGTGCCGATGCCATAAAGCCAGGCTGGGAGCATGCCGTCCGGCGCCTGGCCGACGCCTTTGTCGCCACCTGGGAAAAAGACGGTCAGTGGGGTAATTTCCTAAACAATGCCACCGGCGCGGTCGCCGTTTACAATACAACGGGCGGCGCCATGGTCGTCGGTGGCCTCGCACTGGCGTCCGCGTATTTTCAAAATCCCGGTTATTTACAGGTAGCATCTGAAGCAGCTCTTTTGTATTACGAGAGAGACTTCGAGGCGCTGGGCATGACGACCGGCGGCTGCGCGGACATTTTACAAAACGCCGATTCAGAAACGGCCTCCGGCCTGATGACGTCTCTCATGGCGCTCTATGAGATCACATCGGACGATAAATGGCTGGAGAAATCGGCGCGCCTGGCCCATTTGCTGGCCACATGGACGGTTTCATTCGACTATGTGCTGCCGGCCGACACGGAGCTGGCCCGGTTGGGAGCCAGGCTAACTGGCGCCGTGTGGGCCAGCACCCAAAACAAACACGCCGCCCCCGGCATCTGCACGTCCTCGGGCGATCCGCTTTTCCGGCTCTACAGGTCAACGGGGGATGCCCGCTACGCGGAATTATTGCACGACATCATCCACGCCCACGCCGAGGGCATGCGTCCCGACGGCACCGTTACCGAACGCCTGAATTATTGTGACGCCGACGGCACGCGGGGTTATCGGGGCGGTAAAGGCTCGACCGGCTGGAATCTGCTAAATGGCATACTGATGGCGATAGAGATCCCGGGCATCTATGTGCGCGTGGATACGGCAACCATATACGTCTTCGATCACGTAGAGGCCAAGGTCGGCAAACGTGACGGGGACAAGATGGACCTGGTCATAACCAATCTCACGCCCTTCCCCGCCGATATAACCGTGCTGGTTGAAAATGCCGGACGAGCCAAAAGCCCCCTTGGTTATACGGCCTTTCTGTCCTGGCCGAAGGTGACGGTCAACGCGGGTGAAACGCGAACCGTGCCGGTCACCATATCCTGATCCGCTGCCGGCCGCTGCGTTCGATTTCGAACGGACCGGGGGAAGGGTTTGCCACATTCCTTTTTTGTCCGCTATAGTCGGTATCGATCCGCACGGGCGAGCCGTCCGGGTTGTCGAACGGCAGATCGGGAACGATAGCTTTTCCCAACAGGGTCGTCGTCACCAGCGACCTCTTATGCTTCGTGAGCCAGCCTTTGTCAAGGGAAATATCCAGGTACACGGCGGCGCCGCTTTTTTCCAACAGGGCACGCCCGTCATCGTTGCCGGCGTTCAGCTCATTTACCGCCGTTTTGTCTTTGAGCTCCGGCCGCCTGGACGACGGCATGTACCGGTCCAGGTCGTCCGCCTGCGGCATATTGGCGCCTTTTGCATATACATTTCCTGCAAATGAGGCGCCCAGCAATGTTTTGTCATATTTACGCGCGCTGCCCTGGCCTATAAATACATTATTGACAAATCGGACGTCCCCGCCGGGGTTGTCATGCAGGGCGACGATATCCGTGGAGTGCGGCTTGAAAAAAGGCGTCAGGCGGCTGTCATATGGTATCACCCGGATGGCTCCCGCAAACAGGTTGTGGGCAAAAGCCGTACCGCTGGAATTCATCACGACGCTGACCCGCGAGAGACAAATGTTATTGTCGACCAAAATGGGGCCATGGTCGACCTCCAAAAAGATATCCTCGTTGGTATTGTCATGAAAGAGGTTACCGGAAATCTGCGCTCCCTGCGCCATCCAATCCAGCCATACGCCCCTGTCGGACCGGTAGATCTGGTTATGCCCGATCCGCACATCCACCGCGCCGTGGAATTTGATACCGGCCATTTCGGCGCCGGTGAACAACCGGCGTATGTGGATGTCATGGATCACGTTACCCTTCACGACGCTAAAGGCGCAACCCATGCTACCGACGATACCGGTTTGTTCGCAATACGCGATCCTGTTGTTTTGGACGAGGTGACCACCTACCGTCCCCTTGTTCCAACCAAAAGCAAGGGCGCGCCTGATCGTACCCACATAGCCTTCGGCGGACTCGGTATTATGGTTGTCCCAGCTGTCACCGTATTTTCCCAGGGCGATCCCCGAGCATTTGGAGTATTGAACGGTATTGTCCTCGATAATCCACCCCCGGCTCCAATGCGTACCGATCACGCCCATTTGCTCCGCCGTGGGTGGCGCCCAGTTGGTGGCCGCGTCTTCCATGATGAAGCCCTTGACGGTGATATAGTTGATAAATGGCTTGTCCGGATAAAAAACCGTCTGTCGCACGTTTATCTCCACGGTGTCCTTGTTGGGGTCAGCATTCCTGAACTGGGCCCATATGGTCGTAGTGGCCGAGTCGACGTCCGCCCACCACAGAGGGTTTCTTTCATTTTCCGGCTGAATGACCTCTTCCCTCGACGCTGCCTCCATCAGCCAGTCTCCGCGGAGGTATACGGCGCCGGTATGATAGATCCTTTCTTTTGGAGTGGGTGAGAACCAGTCGCCCCTGATCCTGTCGCTGTACGGGTTGAATTTTCCGAAGAAGGAATTGGGGAGTCGCACCATCCACGTATCGCCGCCCGCTCTTTCCCAACCCGTTACAATTTCCGACCCCTTTATCACGACGCGTTCCCCTTTCGCCGCCTGGTAGACGATCCGCTCCCTGTCCGAGCTACCGCCACGCGGCGGCGTAATTTGCTCGCGGTAGGTACCCGCGTGGACGGTGATCACGTCGCCCGGCATGGCCGCGTTCGCGGCGGCCATGATGGTCCTGAAGGGATGTTTCAGGGACCCGTCGCCCGCATCGCTCCCTTTTACGGATACATGATATTCGTTCCGTTGGGGTTCTGTTCCAATTTGTCCGGCTTCCCGGCAAAAATCCGCGAACGACATCGTCGTATCGGTCCCCATCCACATTTTTTGCGACAATACCTGCATGGCGGGAAAAATCCGGTCGTCGATTTCCCTGTCCGTGATCCCATTACCGATCTTGTCGTTCCATACCGCGAACGATCCGCCCTTGATGTGGGGATCGCCTTCGGGAAAACGGACGTCACCCACCTGCAGGGGCTCCCAGTCGTTAAAGAGCTTGGCGATGTCGAGGAAGTCGTGATAGTACTTCGCGGTTGGTACGATGTAAACCCAGTCATCCGGGGTGGATATGATATCATATCCCAGTCTCTCCATTTCCCTTGGGTCGGCATACCCGTTATACCAGACGTTCATGGTTACGCCTTTCGACGTAACCGGCGTCGTCCCCGCTGCGTGTGTGAGGGAACCCCAAAGCCGCACCTTCTTCCCATACCCCTGAACCAGGCGGATATAGTGATCGGTAAAGGCCCGGAAAGATTCCGCCGCTTTCTTATTGTACTCGTCGGTGCCGATGTGCACGTCGGGGCCTGAGAACACTGGAGTGGGACCAGACAGGTACTCGCCGAATATACTGTCGATGACTTTATAGGTGAGAGGGTTATCGAGGTCGAGGTGGTCCATGTCGTATAGTCCGCTCCCGATCTCCGGGCGCATCCTGGTAAAGGCCAGTGAATGGGCGGGGACGTCGATTTCAGGTACGATATTGACCCCGTAGGAACGCGCAAACGATTCGAACGCCTTGAAGTCCGCCTTGGTATAAGAACCATCCGTGGCGGTAAGGCCGGGATAGGTATCGCACTGTAGCCGGAAGGCGGCATACGTGCTGTCCCAGGAGGTTCCTTTTCCATGAAACCCGTTGTCATTCAGGTGCAGGTGAAAGTCGTTCATCTTGTAGTACGCCATGAGCCTTACACAACGCTTCAGGTAGTCCATGCTGAAGAACCTTCGTCCCGCATCCAATACGAACCCCCTGATGACGTATTTCGGGAAGTCGCGTACCATCCCGCAAGGGAATTGAAGGCTGTCTTGTTCGAGCACCTGCAGCAATGTCCTCGTTCCCCAAAAAACACCGCGCATGGTGCGCGCTGATATACGCAATTCCTTGGGGGTCGCCTCCAGCAAATATCCTTCGGGACCCAAAGTAGCATCCGTGGCGCCAAGGCTCAGTGATATATCCCCCGGCCGCGGCCTGCCTATCCTTACCGGGTATTCCACACCGCCGGACAACGCTTCCAGGTCTCCCCGCAGGATTTCCGCGACGCTTTTCAAGCTATCCGAGCTTCCGGAAGCCAGCACGATGGCCGCCTGCGTCCCGATCCGGTACCATCCCGAGCCGCCTTGCCACACCTGAATACCGGGGATGACGAACGGCTTGGCATTCAACGGGGTCAACCTTCCATCCGCCTGCTGCGCCAATAGGGCGCCCGTCATTGAAGTGGCCAGCAACAAGCCGGCGCCATATTTCCATGCCATGTTCAATCGGTTATTGAATGATGATCCACCCTCCTTTACCGACT
The DNA here is from genome assembly GCF_035492835.1 of Dinghuibacter sp. Taxonomy (NCBI): domain Bacteria; kingdom Pseudomonadati; phylum Bacteroidota; class Chitinophagia; order Chitinophagales; family Chitinophagaceae; genus Dinghuibacter; species Dinghuibacter sp. The sequence continues at coordinate 11,124 of NZ_DATJIY010000066.1, read as the reverse complement.
CCGATGGGTATGTCGTTCAGGTTGTCATATACACATTCTTGTTGCAACCCGGATACGGCAGGCGCCACGATCGTAGCGTGGGCGCCATCGATACCCAACGCTTTCCAATCCACATCCAGGCGTACATGGACATCCTTCTTCGCCCAACTGGCGTAAGCGACAAGCACCTTCCCAGGCCGTTGGTAGACCGTCACCTTTACGTCGTCCCGGTTGCACCGGACGGGGCACAAAGAATCCCAATAGCCCAACATACGGGATGGCCGGATACCAAACACGTCCCACAGACGCCAGAGGGCGCTGGGATCGCTTCCCGTCCATCCAAGACGGTTGGTCATCCCATACAACATTCCCCGGTAGGCATTCCCGCCGTTGTTGAGCATTTCTCCAAACAGACCAAACGGGATACCGGAAACTTCGATCAGCCAGTAGTCAGGCGATTCGTCGTAGTTATATCCTTCGCCCAGCCAAAGGCTATTGAGGAACGGGAAGAGCTCCATATACTGGTTGGCCGGGCTGTTCAACCCATACGTCGGGGAGAAGTTATTCCCCGAATGCATATCGATGAGACAACTATCCGCGGCCCTGTCCATTACCTTCCGCACGCGTTTCATAATCTCCCGGTCGTATCCCACCCCGTCGAGGTAGATGCCACGGATGCCGGTGTTCCGAACTAGCCAGTTCAACCCCTCGATGTAATAATTATGCAAGCGGGAAAGACCCTGGGTGCGGACAGCCATGTCGTAGTCACCGTCCGGGAGCGGCGTATGCCAGGCGGCGTCGTACCTGGTCCGCAAATGCTCTACCAGCCAGGAGCCGCCGGTACAGTAAAGGTTGCCCCCCGTACCATCGTCGGCGAACTGATCGGCGACCTGGGATCCCAGACCGGGTGTAAATATCTCGTCACCCAGGCTTCGGAAGGGCCATATCTCCGGAGCCCTGTTGCTCAGCTCCCGGACTGTATAGTAGACCTTTGTTCTTATACCGAGCGCGCGGTTGACCGCGACATACCGCTTTAGTGTGTCGACGGCGACGAATGGGTAGTTGATATACGGGTTCAGGACATTGCCCTGGTGGACATTCATGACATTCGCACCCTTGGCGAGCGCCTCCCGCCGCCAGCTATCGACGGGGGGGTCGGCCTGGAAATACCTCTCGTCCCAATGCGCGGGGTCAAGCAGCTTCAAGGGCGTGATCAACAGCCCGAAATTGAAATGGAGTACCTGTCCTTTTGCGAGACGTCTTTTTCCCGTGTAGGCGATGAATAACGCGTCCGGAGTCAAGGTCACGCCACCCGATCCGCCATTGCTCCAATCTTTATAAATCCCCGTTTTCTCCAAATTGGTAATCGCCCAGTCCGGTGTTTCGTTTTTGAGCTTGCACTGCAAACCCGCGTTCACATCGCCCATCCAGACCATGTTGTTGGCTTTGCTCGTTTCCCACTTCCAGTCCCAACGGTCCGGCCGCCTGCCGCCTTTACACCCCAGTCCCATCATATAGGTCGCCACGGAGGGGGCGTATGGGATTTGCAGCCGGAAGTCATCCAGGTCCATATCCTTCCTGGCGGTCAATGTCAGCTCGTAGCTGACGTACCCGTCACACTCCATCCGGGCGGAGACGGCCAAGCCGGCGTCTTCGCTCTCCAGTCGTGCAGACCACCTCGCAACTCCGCCGGCGCCTTCTTTCGTCACCGGCCCGTCGCCCTTCCAGCTCATGGTCTTGCCACGGGAAATCGCCTTTACCTCTATGGCGCCGGCGAGTATATCCTTTGCCGACCCTTCAGCCGACGCGTTACAACCCTGAAAGGAGCTGGTGATCCGTTCTGGCAGGCCAAAACGGTCAAACCATAGGGTCCTCCCGAGTATATGAACGGAATTCCCCCGGAGCCTTACCGGGGTATAGGGTTTGAAGACGCTGTCATCGATCCCCCTATCGGAATCGAGCCAGTCCAAACGGGCCAATCGGTAAAGGTCGCCATAGCCCCTGTCCTCCGACACCCCGTCCTGTACCCGCAAACGAATACCTATGGACCGGGGCGCTACGCCCTCCGCGTCGATAGCCGCGATCCCGCTGTACACGCCGGGTCTTAGGCTTTTCGCGAGGTCCACTCCTATCCACAAAGGCTGTACCTTTCCTTTTGCCACGCCGACCGTTTTTGTCAGCCGCTTCCCCTCCCAGTCTTTTCCGCCGGTATTGAAACACCTTATCGAGGCGGCTGGTATTCTGGCTCCGTTATCACCGGTCAAATCGGAAAACGTCAGTCGCAGGTTGTGCAAGTTTTTATAGGCTGCGAAGACGGCCAGTTGAAAGACATAGAATTCGTTCCGCAGGGCGGTTCCATCAAAAGGCCCACCCTCCGTCCGCCCGATCCAGCACGAAGGGATCGCGTCTTCCATTCTCACCGGTTGTTTCCTGTCCCCGGGGAAGACCAGGAAGTCCTTGCCTTTGTTTACCGCAACGACACTGTCTGTCTCCCTTGCGGTGGCGATGACCTCCATGGGCTCGAATCTATCGAAGGCATCGACGGACTCGAAACGGAGGATCCTGGCGCCGGGAAAGGCCGCCGACCGGGACAGCCCTGCCGCCCAGACCGAGTCATAGGCAAGCCGCGCGTTTCGATAAACCGTATTCGGGAAATACCAGCTGCCCGTCATCCGATAGGGCATATAATAGAAAAAATATTCGCCTTTCCCGGTGGCCGGCTCGAATATAAAATCCCCCGCCTCCCTGTCGACCGCCAGCGCGTATACATGGGTCATCCGCCGGCCGGAGCTGGCATCCACGACAAACACGGCTTTACCCACCGGATCGTCCTCCCTCCTCCAGGGCAGGTGTACGCGGACCACCGGCGCGTCATCGTCTACTTCGACGACCGCGCGATGATTCCCCCATTGCTGCCTGTCCCAGGCGCTCTGCGCACGGAGCCCCGTGGCTCCCATCAGTAGTAGTGTCAATAAAACTCTTTGCATGATCTCCTATGAATTATACAATTCGACCGGGTCGATCTTGGGTATATCCAGGGCCGCCAGTTCACTGTCCCCGACAAACAGCAGTGGGAAGAACCGGCTGTCGAGCACGCAATCCTGGTCCATGTTCGGGAAGTATTTCAATGCTTCCGCTCTTTCGTAGTCCCGCGTATTTCCCCTCGTGCCATGCGCCATGGCGTTGAGCACCACGGCCCTCCTTGGCCAACCGGAGTGGTTGGCGTAAGAGCCATGCATGGTCAGCGGGTGGTGAAAGCTGCAGTATCCCCGTGGCAATTCGTTGGCCACTTTACGGTCGAAGGCACTGGCTTGTTCACCGGTCAGTACACTCCTTACCGCATCCATATCACCCGTAAGGCCGGTGACCGGGAGTAAACCCCACCGGTGGCTGCCGGGCACATAATACAAACAACCGTTCCCGGTGGTCGCTTCGTCCAGCCCGATCCAGCACGTCAGGTGATGCATCGGTTTTGTAAAGGTCCAATAGGAGAAATCCTGGTGCCAGGCCACCACCGCACCATGCCTCGCCGGTTTGCAAAACAGCTGATCGTGGAAGAACCGCACGGAATGCCCCAGCAACTGATACGCCGCCATCCGGTAGGCGGGCGACCATATCAGGTCGTGGAAACCAGGTGTTATCCTCCAGCCGCCGATGGCGTGGAACAACACATTATCCGGCTCCATGGACTCGTTATGCTCATAGTGATAAAATAGTTTTCGTTCGGCCTTCGAGGGGGATTGCAGTATGGCTACCTCCTTGTTCAATAAGTCGACCTGCCCGTCTGTAAGGATACGGATGCCTCTCACAAAACCATCGCGCCTGTAGGATTCGACTTGTTCATCGGTCAAGACATACCGTTTCCAGTCCTTCGCGCTCCGCGGTTGTTCGAACATCGCGCCGATGGGGTTCTGATGAACCGAAAGATCCAGGTTGTGCATGTTGTCTTTTTTAGTATCCCGTCGCTCGTGAGAGCTTCTTGAATAACACCGGGTTATTCCCATCGGCGTCCACGTGGTAAAGCTCCCACGTGTCCGCATCGATTTGCCGAAGGTGGAAGTACTGCGTGGGGTCCGCCAGGTCATTTTTTACCCACCCCGGAAAAGCGCCCGCGGCCCGTGCATTTTCCCACGCCCGGATGGCGGAGAAGATGGCGTATTTTTCCGGACACGCTTCCACGCTGGTTTGCCGGAGGTCCAACATATACGTTACGCCAACGCCCACCGAGACCGCCTCCAGGTTTTCAAATTGCCGGACCGTCGAGGAGCGGCCGGGGCCGCCGGTGATACCAAAGGTGGCCGGGAAATAATTCGCATAGGCCACATTGCGGATGTCCTTCCCCTCGATACCCCAGCTCCGGTGTACCTGGTCGTACATATTTTTCCCACCGCCCACGTTCCAGACGCTCTGGTAATGCCAGGAGCCCTCGCTGACGCCGGCGCCCATGATACGCAGATAGCCGATCCCGCCCTTGGCGGCCCTCTCGAACAACACGCGATGGAACCGTTTCACGGAATAAGTACCCATACCCTGGTCGAACAGGAATTCTTCGCCATCCCAATCAATATAGTGGATGCCGTTCTTTATACTGACGTCGGCGTAGTAGGCGGCGATAGAGTCCTGTAGGTTTATGTCGGGGATCAGACCGGCGTATCCGCCGCCACAGGATGCCTGCATCTTGTCTACGGGCGCGCCTTTTTCATGCACCGTGGCCTTGGTGCCCCAATATCCCCTGGTCACGTGTTGCAGGGCATACGGCGGCGTGTTGCTGACACCTTCATAGTGAATGAGCTCTTTCCCGATTTTAACGATGTTCAGCGACTTGTCGTGACCCTCTGCCGGGCCCGTCTCGTCCAGCCACCGGGGATCGGTTACGGTTATGTCCAGGTCCGCCGCTCCGACGTCCTTGGCCAGCGTTTTTTTCAGTAGCACGCACAAGCTGTCGCTGGGCGGATTCAAATCGCCCGTTCCCCGGCCCAGCGCGGTGGTCACCGTATGCCGCCCGATGTCGATGCCCAATGCATTTGCCATATCGGCGAATTGTTTATGGGTCTTATTACCCGCCGTAAAATGAAACGCCTCTCCGTCAATGTATCCTTTATCCGCCCTGTCCGGCCAGTAGAAGCCGATGTCTTCTGCCTGGATCGCCTTGAATCCCAGCTGGCTCACATAGGACACCGTGCTGTCGAAAAGCCGGCCGGATGTGGACACGTCCGGCGTATACCGCGCCGGGTCTTTTACCCATACCCGGCTCGCACTGCCGTTGACGGCATAAGCCGGGTACGGCAATCCCTCGCGCAACACGATGTTCTTGATGAGACCCAGCAACGCCACGCTGTCCGGGCAGCCATACAACGCAATGGAGGACCCCTTTATATCCACGGTGGGGACAGGTTGCACCTCCTGGTGGTTGGCGGCATTAGCCGCCAGTTGTGTTTTGGAGCTATCGAATACCATCCTCCCCTTCCGGCGGTCCCTGGCGTGATAACAGATCGATATCCGGCCCAGGTTGTCTATCGACGCGGCGTCGCCGTACAACATCCTGTAGTATTCCTCGGGATGGGAATAAAAGGCCACGTCATTTATCCCATCTCCCCCGATGGAAAAGCGTTGTCCCTCGTGCAACCCCGGCGGAAGCGGAAATCGTTTCGGATCGGGCGTATGAATGATGTATTCGAACTGGCCGAGGTCGGCGGGATCGGAAGCGGGGCCACCCATGGTGGTGTCGTTCAGCGCCAGGACGCCAATGGCGAAATTCCCTGTTTCGGTGGTGTCTCGGGCGACCCCGATGATCTCCCCGAACAAACCCGTTATGCTCGTATGGAAAGGTCCCCACTGGACGACGTCTATACCGTTCCGGGGCACGACATCCTGTAGGGTAAACTTGAAGTATTGTTTTTTTTCGATTGAAACCGTTACGGTCGCAACGGAACCGTTGGAATAGCGGAGTCTTGCGGTATTCCCCTTGTAGCTGGCGCCGACTGGGTAATAGTATTCATTTCTCCTGGAATCGTATAGGCACAACAGCGGGGAAGGCTTGTCCGCCGGGCTGAATTGCCGGTGGGGGACCACCGATGTATTCTCCATACCGTTGATGAAACCTTTGCTATTCAGGGTTATGGAAAAATACTGTGCAGTCAGTGTCCATTGGGCATCGACACGATGCCGGAGCGCTATAAAAATCAGCAGAAAGATTAGTTTTCCCCTTGGCGGCAATCGACGATTCATATGATCCTTTGCACAAGGATAATACATCGTACCGATCAGTTACTATACGAATCAAAATAGCGGTGGAATTAGACTGCGCAAACGGTTGCCTATGGGCCTATCGCACCAGCGCCAGCGCCCGCTGCTCCCTGATCGCCATCCCGCCCGCTGCTAAACACGCGCAAAAAAAAATTCTTTGGGGACTAAGGGTAAATCCATAGCCCCGTACTCCATGTACTAAATAGGCTTGTTATAATCATCTAAAAACCAAATTAGCTGCCATGTTGAAAAAGCGATTTGCAATGCTATTGCAGAGAAGGAGGATCCTATTCCTCATCCTTTCCTTCCTATGCGCCTCCCATCTTTCATTTGCCCAGGGAAAAATAACGGTAAGCGGTACTGTTGCCTCCGACAGCAGCAACGCGCCGCTGTCAAACGTATCCATAAAGATCAAGGGCAAAGCCGGCGGCACCACCTCGGACGCCAACGGCGTATTTACTATCAAAGTCGACAAAGGCTCGACACTGGTATTTTCCATCGTGGGGTATGAAGACAAAGAAGTCAGGATCGAAAGCGAAGCAACCGGGTTGTCCGTCCGGCTTACCGCTAAAATCTCCAACCTGAGTGACGTGGTCGTCATCGGTTATGGTACGCAGAAGCTGAAAGACGTCACCTCCTCGATTTCTACGGTGAGCCTGAGCGATGAAAGACAGCGCCCCGTAGTGAACATCATGCAGGAGCTGGCGGGCAAGGCCGCGGGCGTACAGGTACAACAATTCAATGGCGCTCCGGGACAGGATTTCCAGGTCCTCGTCCGGGGTTTCACCTCATTAAGCGGCAATGCCAACCCGGTATACGTAGTGGATGGTATCGTGGGCTATAACATCGCCAGCCTGGACGTAAACAACATCGCCAGCATCACTATTTTAAAGGACGCCTCCGCAACCGGCATCTACGGTGTGGCAGGGTCTGCCAACGGGGTCGTTCAGATTACCACCAAAAAAGGCGTCAGCGGCGCCCCCCGCATCGACGTCGATTTTTCCAACAGTTACCAAACGGTCGCCAAAAAACTGAAGGTGCTCAACGGGGAGCAGCTGCACGCCTTGCAGATCGACGAATACGTCAACGCCGGGCGCGCCAGCGATACGGCCAGCATCCGCCTCCCGGCGGGCTGGCAGAACATCAACAACAACTGGCAGGACAAGCTCTTCCGGACAGCGCCCATCACCAAAGTAAGCGCGCGGGTATCCGGCGGGGGTCAAGGCGGCAACTATGCGCTTAACCTCGGGTATCTGAACCAGGATGGTATCATGCCCACGATCAGCTCCAAAAAGTTCTTTGTGGGACTGACCGCCGAACAAACCCTGAACAAATGGCTGACCATTGGCGGCAGGGCGGACTATGCCCGGCAAACCACCCATAACATGCCGGGCGGCACCCAAGGGACCACCGGTCATGGCGGCGGCGGATCGGGCGCCGTTACCGGGGCAGCCGTCGCCTATTCCCCCTATGTATCCGAAAAGGACCCCACGACCGGCTTCTTCGCGGTGGATAACAGTAACGGTCAAGCGATACCCAACCCGCTCGCGCAATTGTACGGTACTTCCGATATTACGACCTACAACATCATCAACGCGGAAGGGCACGCCGTCATCCATCTACCCTTTGGGATATCCTATACCAACCGGATCTCGGCCAATATCTCGGACAATTTCGAAAACATCACCCAGGACCCTACGGTTACGTCCGGCGCCAATGCCGTTGGCGGGACGGCCGATTACCAGACCTTCCAGAACTTCACCTGGCTTTGGGACAATATCCTGGAATTCAGCAGGTCGTTTGGTAAACATAATATAGACGTTATCGGAGGTCTTACCGCCCAGAAATATTCCACCCAGTATTCCGAAAACGGCGGAAGCGGTTTCCCCATCGCGGGTATTTATTCCATATCCAGCGCGGGGAGCAGGCCGACCACCCAGGACAATGGCGGTTATGATTACTGGTCGAAGTATTCGCAATATGCCCGGTTGATGTATAACTACGATTCCAGGTACCTTTTGACGGCGACCATTCGCAGGGACGGCGCCTCGCAATTGGGTATCAACAATGAATTCGCCGTCTTCCCGGCCGCTTCCGTGGGTTGGAGGATATCCAACGAGCAGTTCATGAAACACCAGACCATCTTCAGCGATCTGAAAGTGCGGGCCGGTTATGGGGAAACGGGGAACCTGCCCGCTTCCTTGTATCCTTCCTATAACGTGCTGAACGTAGCGGGCGGTCAATACACCTACGATGCGGGCGGGGCTTCTTATCCCGGTCTGGGGCTGAATGGAACGGCTGCCAACCCCAATATCAAGTGGGAGCAGACCAACCAGCTGAACATCGGTACGGATATGGCCTTCCTGAACAACAGGCTGCGCTTCACCGCGGACTATTACAACAAACACACCACCAATCTGATCTATACGAGCAACCTGCCGCCTTCGTCTGGCCAAAGCAACGTGGTAATCAACCTCCCGGGCAAGGTAGTGAACAACGGTCTCGAGCTCGCGGTGTCCGCCGATATCCTGGCCAGCGGGCCGATCCGGTGGACGAGCAACTTCAACGTTTCCTTTAATAAGAACGTCATCAGGGCGAACATCACCCCGATCTCCGGCGGGGGCATCCCCTCAGGCGCCGCTTCGTGGTTGAAGAACGGGTACTCCATCGGCTCGTTCTTCGGGTATATCTCCCAAGGCGTGGATCCGCAAACCGGCTATATCAAATATGCCGATCCCGACAAGACCGGCGCCGCCGAGAACGGCTTGTACCTCGGCAACGCGCTGCCCAAGGCGTTCGGCGGCTTCAGCAACGATTTCACGTATAAGAACTTCACGCTGGATGTATTGATCACGTACGCATTTGGCAACAAGGTGTTCAACGCCAACCGGTATGAAGAGGACGGCATGTACGACCTGACCAATCAGCTGGCCACCACGCTTGGCCGCTGGAGGAAGCCGGGCGACGTCACCAGCCTGCCACTCGCCATACTGGGTGAAAATGCCTCCAACCAGGCCAACAACCCCTATGAGAACGGTAACGACAACGTGTCGAGCCGGTACGTGGAAAACGGCTCCTTCGTGAGGTTCCAGAATATCGCCCTCTCCTACGATTTTACGTCTTTCAACTTTATAAAATCGATCGGGCTAAGAAACCTCCGCGCCTTTGTTTCGCTGGAAAACATGATCACGATCACCAAGTATTCGGGCTATTCTCCCGACCTGAACAATGGCGGTACTTCCCCAAACACGCAAGGCCTCGATTTCGGTACCTATCCGCTGGCCAAGTCCGTAAACCTCGGTTTGAATGTTGGTTTTTAATTTAAAAAGTTGAATACAATGAAAAGCAAGAATATAGTACTTGTCTCTTTGTCCGTTCTGTCGATGACGGCGTGTAAGAGAAGTTTTTTGACGCAAACGCCGCCGAACCAGGTCTCCAGCTCGTCCGTGAATACGCTGGCCGGTCTGCAGGAGATATCGAATAACTCCTTTGAGCAAATGGTTGACGCCGGTGGGCACTTTTACCAATGGTTCGACCTGGTGAATGAAGACGTCCGGTCGGATAACAGCTTTGACGGGCAGACCGACAACAACAGCAACGAGGCCGTGACGCAGTGCGACAACTTCACCGACAACGCCACCACCACCGACGGCCGCGGCTGGACGGAGCTGTATGGCATGATAGGCACTTGCAACCTGTTGATCGACGTCGCCGCCAAACCCAGCTCGGACCCCAAATTGACCGACTCGGCGCGGAATCAAATGGTGGGATCGGCGAAGTTTTTACGCGCCCTGCATTTTTTCAACCTGGTCAAGGCGTACGGCCCCGTCGTTCTGACGCTCCATACCTATTCGACGGATACCGCGGTTAGACAAGCCCGCGCCAGCCTGGCCGATTGTTATAAGCAGATCGTTTCCGATTTGACGGACGCGATCGGCGCCTTGCCGAATACCTACCCCGGCGTGGTAAATCAACATACCCGCGCCACGAAGCCCGCGGCGCAGGCGTTGCTGGCGAAGGTATACGCGCAGGAGGGCGACTATACCGATTGCCTGGCCGCGTGTAACGCGGTTTTGCCGCCGGCCTATGGGGGCACCGGTCTTGGCAGCTTCAGCCTGGTCGCCAATTTTGCCGACCTGTTCGATGACAACGCGTCAACCAATACCACGGAGTCGTTTTTCGAAATCCAGCACGTAGGGGGTACCAATGCGCCCACCCGCAACTTTGCGACCTGGCTGATCGCGCCCTCGGATTATAACCTGACCATCCCCGATCCGTTTACCAAGTTTGTTTGCCCCACCCAGGACCTGGTGAACGACTACAAGAACTCAGGGGACCTCGTGCGGATGAACGGCGTAATGGTATTCGAGAACGATTCGACGGTGTTCACGCCCGGGCGCATCTTCTTCGACAATCCCAACCACTATCCGACCAACGCCACGGCGCAGATTCCCTATCTAATCACACGCGGTCAGCACGTACAAGGCGGCTCGTACGCCGCCGGCGGCAGCCAAAGCGTCATCATCCTCCGGCTCGCGGATATCATCCTGCTGAAAGCGGAGGCCTTGAACAATACCAGCCAAACCGCCGAAGCCATTCCCTTAGTGAATGCGATCCGCGCACGGGCCCACCTGGCGCCGACAACGGCGACCACCCAATCCGATGTCGCGCTGGCGATATTGCACGAGCGTCGTTTGGAATTTGCGGGACAGGGGCACCGCTGGAGCGACCTGCGTCGCTTCGGCGCGCAGTATACCGTCGACCTCATGAATAACTTCACGGACTACCTGGGTAACAAGCTGTATAACATTAACGCGAATATGCTGCTCTATGCGATCCCCATCGGGGAATTGAACAGCAACCCCGCCTGCACGCAGAACCCGGGGTATTAAGAGGCAG
>NZ_DATJIY010000065.1:0-10709 GCF_035492835.1 Dinghuibacter sp. | reverse complement strand
CCCCCCCCCCCCCCCCCCCCCCCCCCCCCCCCACCTCCTTCTCTTTTGGGCTACGCGTCGCCGGAGAGCGAAGATTCGGTGATAGCTGGCCGGTGCAATTCATTGTGGGCGGAAAGCGTTTTCTGGATGCTCGCCATCAGGTCGATCTGGATCTGCTGGATCTCCAGGAGCTTGCGTTGCTCGTGGACGAGCATGTGGTCCACCTTTTCGTGTAACAGGCGGATCTCCAGCTCGGCCTTGAGGTTGACCTTGTAGTCGTGTTCCGAGCGGGCGCGATCCTTGTCGGCCTGGCGGTTCTGGCTCATCATGATGATGGGCGCCTGGACCGCGGCCAGACAGCTGAGGATCAGGTTCATCAGGATAAAGGGATAGGGGTCGAAGCCCTTGTCCCCAAGGGCCCACATATTGATCGCGATCCACGCCAGCAGGATGGCGAAGAACGTGATCAGGAAGGTCCAGCTGCCCCCGAAGGCGGCCACGTGGTCGGCGATGCGTTCGCCAAAGGTCTCTTCCCGGTCCTCCTGTTCCTCGATGTTTTCGCTGAGGATTTCATTGTGACCGATGGCTTCTACGACTTCCTTCTCCATCCCGCTCAATTCCCCGATCTCGTCTTTTACGAGCGCCGCTACATAATCGGCGCGCATCTGGTTGAACGCTTCGGTGGAGAGGTGGCTGTGCTCGTTGAAGTCGGGATGCTGGCTACGGATGTAGTCGTACAATGTCTTTCGGATATCTCCCCCGCTGACGGATTCGTCGGGTGAGCAAAGCTTGTTGGTCAGGAAACAGCGCTGCATAGAAAATTTTTGGGACGCGCTCCCGGGGCGACGGCGCGCCGCCGGGGCCGCTAAAGTATCCGTAATATACGACGGCGGAGCGAATGGAAACGATATCCTACGCTTAAGGAAGCGCTTTGGTTGATGGTTTTCAGACCCAGGTTTTTTTGGGGCTCCTGGACGAGGTCGTAAAAGCCATTGAGGTAGGTGTACCATTTGTCCCCGTTGTACCCCACGGTCAGCCGGCCCTGGTAGCCGAGGTTGGGGAAGAACCTCTGGCGGGTGTGGAATTGGTCCATATAGATACCGACGCCCGGACCGATACAGAACAGGGGGGAGCAGCTCCACCGGCCGCCGTCCCAGACGAAGTTATAGGTGTAACCCGCCTTGGCGACCAGCACCAGGTGGTTGGCGTCGTGAGAGATCAGGTTATAGAGCGTCGAATCCTTCATGGAGGTATCGACGGTGTTCTTCCTGAGGTCGAAGTCCTGGTAGGAGGGTGTGACCATGAGGAGCCAGCTGCCACCGCTCCGGGTCTGGAGCCGGGCGAAGTTGTCGGCCGCCCGGAAGGAGAACCTGTCCGTGTTGAAGAAATATTCCGCATTGACGCCCACGTATTTGTAGTCCGCCCACTGCCAAACCGTTTTGGTGTTGCCGGGGCCGGGGTGGTCCTGGTCCACCAACCCCCGGTCGTGCTGGTAAAACCACTCCAGGCCCCAGTGCGTCCAATACCGGGATATGATAAGCTGGCTGGCCTTAACTTCCTTATTGTGACCGCCCAGGACGGATGTCTCCGGGATGTTCAGGGCGTAATAGATCGAAAACCATTTATAGTTCAGGGCGGCCCCGAGATAGGCGCTGGTATTGGCTTGTAGCCGGGGTTGGCGACCGGTGGCGTTCCCCGCGGAGAAAAGGGTGTGGTAAAAGCCCATGTACGGGCGAACGTTGTTGCTGTCCGCGAAATCGCGGAAACGGCCCTGGTCGCCCGTACGGCCAGCCGGAAAAGAAGCCGTATCCTGGGACCGGGCCGCCGCGCAGCTCAGCATCAGCGCGCAAAACATTATATGAAGTTTCCGCAATCGCATTGGATCAGCGCCGGTGTGCGCCCGGGTCTGGCTCGTGCATTTCCCCTTTGTGCTTGGTGTCAACTTTTCGATAGGCCCAGGCGAAAAACAGGGGGAAAACCAATAACGAGAACATCATCGCGCATAGTATACCCCCGATGACCACCCGCGCCAGGGGCCGGGAGCTCTCGGACCCGATCCCCGTGGATATCGCCGCCGGGAACAGGCCGATCGCCGCCATGAGGGCGGTCATCATGACCGGTCGGATACGGGAGTTCACACCGAGCTTGATAGCGGTATACAGGGAGTTGCTCTGACCCTTGATCTTTTCCAGGTTTTCCTTGAAAACGGTTATCAGGAGAACGCCGTCCTGTATACAGATCCCAAAGAGTGCTATAAACCCAATACCGGCCGAAATACTGAAATTCGTGCCCGTCAAATGCAGGGAAAGCAGGCCGCCCACGATGGCGAAGGGCACGTTGAGGAAGACCAGCCCCGCATCCTTAAAGTTCCCAAACATAATAAAGAGTAACAGGAAAATCAACAAAAGGCTGATCGGGACGACCTGTTCCAGGCGGCGGGTGGCACGCTGCTGGTTTTCAAAGTCCCCCTGCCACACCATACTGTAGCCTTTCTGGAGGGAGACGGCCTTGTTCACCCGGTCCTGCGCCTCGGCGATGGCCGAGCCCATGTCCCGGCCGCGGACCGAAAACTTGACGGCGGCGTAGCGCTCGTTATCGTCCCGGAAGATCAGACAGGGACCGGTCTTAAGCTCGATGGTCGCGATTTCCTTGATGGGTACCTTGGCGCCGTTGAGGGTGGGCACCAGGGTATTGCCGATGTCGTCCACCGAGCCCCGGAAGGCTTCGGGGAACCGTATCCGGATGTCGAATTTCTCGATCCCGCGCTCATAAAGGGTGGTAGCCGCCTTGCCGCCGATGGCCATCTCGATGACCGCGTTGGCGTCGGCCGTGGCAACCCCATATAGCGCCATCTTGTGCTGATCCAGGTTGATGTCCAGCTCGGGCTGACCGATGTTCCGGATCACCCCCAGGTCGGTGATTCCCCGTACCTGCCTGAGCTGGTCGTTGATCGCAAAGGCCTTCTTTTCCATATAGTCCAGGGAGTCGCCGAATATCTTTACGCAGATCGATCCCTTGACACCCGAAACGGCTTCTTCCACGTTGTCGGAGATCGGCTGGGAAAAGTTGAGGTCGGCCCCGGGGATGACGCTCAGCTTCCTGGTCATCTGGTTTATCAGCTCGTCCTTGGAGATGTGCGGTTCCCAGTCCCCTTCGGGATATAGGATGACGTCGAACTCGTTGTTATAAAAACCGGTTACGTCGGTCCCGTCGTCCGGCCGCCCGGTCTGGCTAACGGCGTTCTTGACCTGGGGAAAGGTCATCAGGATGCTGCGCACCTGATCGGCCACCTGTACGGACCGGTCCAGGGAAATGCTATAGGGCATCTGGACGCGCAGCCAGATGGAGCCTTCATCCAGCTCCGGCAGGAACTCCGTGCCCAGGTATTTGAAGGAATAGATGCCCACCGCGATGACGATCAGCGAAAGGATCATCGTCGGGCGGCGGAATTTCTTGTAGTTCCACGTGAAAAGACCGAGCATGATCCTGGTCAGGAAGTGGACGATGGGGTTGTGCTTTTCGTGTACGTTTTTCCGGAGGAGAAGGTTGATCAGCACGGGCACCAGCGTCAGGGTCAGGATCAGCGCGCCCAGCAGGGCGAATCCCAGGGTGTAGGCCAGCGGGGAAAACAGCTTACCCTCGACCTTCTGGAAGGAGAAGATGGGCAATAGCCCGGTAATGATGATGACCTTGGAGAAAAAGATCGCCTTGGCCAGCTCCGTGCCCCGATTCTTGATCAGCCCCAGCTTGGAGGCCTTGTTAAACCGTTCCATTCCCATCTGGTGGGCCTTGTGGTCGAGGGCCACGAATAGCCCCTCCACCATGACCACCGCCCCGTCGATGATGATCCCGAAGTCGACGGCGCCCAGCGACAGCAGGTTGGCCGACATGCCCATCAGGTGCAGACAGATAAAGGCGAACAACAAGGCCAGGGGGATGATGATGGAAACGATCAGGGTGGTCCGCCAGTTGAACATGAACAGGGATACCAGCAGCGTAACCAGCAGGATGCCCTCCACCAGGTTGTGCATCACGGTGTGCGTCGCGAAGTGTATCAGGTCTTCCCGGTTGTAGTAGGGTACGATCTTGACGTCCGGTGGAAGCACCTTTTCATTGAGCTTTTTTATCTTTTCCTTGAGCGCGCTGATGACGATGGAGGGGTTCTCGCCCTTGCGCATCAATACGATGCATTCCACGGCGTCTTCGACGTCGCGTACCTTGCCGTTGCCCAGGTTGTCCGAGCGGCCCACGTGACCCAGGCGGGGGAGGTTGGAGATTTCGACGTTGGCGACGTCCTTCACCAGTACCGGTATGCCGTTATTGTTCTCGACGATGATATTCCGGATTTCGCCGATGTCGTTGAGCAGTCCGATGCCCCGGACGACGTAGGCCTGGTTGTTCCGGTTGACGACGTCGCCGCCGATATTGATGTTGCTGCGGTTGACGGCATTATAGACATCCAGCGGCGTGATCCCCAGGTTGGCCAGTTTTTCGGGGTTGACCTGGATTTCATAGGACTTGACCTCGCCTCCAAAGCTGGTCAGGTCGGCGATGCCGGGGACGGACCGCAACTGGCGGTCGACCACCCAGTCCTGTAGGGTCTTGAGTTCCCGCACGTCCCGGATGTCGCTCTCCAGCGTATACCGGAAAATCTCGCCGGTGGGGCCGGTGGGCGGCTGTACCTGCGGCTGGACGCCGTCCGGGAGGTCGGCGTTGGGCAGCAGGTTATTGACCTGCTGACGGGCGTAAAAATCTTCCACCCCATCATCGAAAATCAGCTTTACATACGACAAGCCGAAGATCGAGGTCGACCGCAGGCTGGTCTTCTTTTGAACCGGGTTGAGCGCGATCTCGATGGGGATGGTGACGAACTTTTCGACTTCCTCCGCGCTGCGACCGGACCATTGCGTGATGACGCTGATCTCGGTATTGGTTACGTCGGGAAAGGCCTCGATGGGCATGTTGTTGAAGCAAACGATGCCAAAAGTCACGAGCACGGCCGTGGCGAAAAAGATAAAGTACTTGTTCTTCAGGGAGAATGCAAGGACCTTACGAAGGAACTTATTCATTCGTCAGTAGATTTTAGCCGTAAGAAAATGCAAGGCTACCCGATAGCTAACTGTTGAGCTGAGCGTATATCAACAGGGCCTGGGACGCCAGTACCTTGTCGCCCTGGTTGACGCCGGTAGCGATGTAGGTCTGGTTGCCGACCGTGTTGACGATGGCTACTTTCCGCATCTGCACCCGGTTCTGGTCGCCGACCACCAGTACGTAGTACTGGCTGTTGTCGAAGATGAGGGCGCTGGAGGGAATGCAAAGGGATTGTTGGTTCGTTTTGTTGCTGATGGTGACGCTGGCGAACATTTCGGGCTTCAGCAGGTATCCCGGATTGGGCAGGACGACGCGCACGCTCATCACCTTGTTGGTCGGGTCGAGGACGTTGGAGATCTTGTCGACCTTCCCCCGGAAGACTTTCCCGGGATAGGAAAGGGTCGTGATGATCGCGCTGTCCCCCATGTGGACGCTGCCTACGTTGGATTCGTATACGTTGGCGAGTATCCAGACGTTGTTGAGGTCGGAAATCGTAAACAACCCGCCGTTATTGTCCGTCCTGATCGCCTGGTTGTTGGATACCAGCTTTTCGACCACGAAACCGCTGATGGGGGACTTGACCGAGGTGGCCCCGGCGCTGCTGACACCGCCGTTGATGGACAGTACCTGCTGAGAACGGGATAGTTCGGACTGAGCTTGTTTATAGTTGGCCTCGGCGGTGATCAGGTCGCTTTGGGATGCAAGACCGCTTTTGAAGAGGTCCTGTTTGGCGTCAAGGTCGCGTTTGGTGACCTGGAGGTTGGTCTCCGCATTGACCAGGTCCCGGCTGTATCCGGCCATTTCGGAGCTACGAATGACACCCAGATCCTGGCCGGCGTGTACGTAATCCCCCAGGGCGACATTGATGTCGTTGATGTTGCCGCTGACCATGGGGTACACGTGAACGACGTTGTCGGTGTTGAAAGAGATCTTACCGGTCAGGGTGATGGCGTTTACCATCGGGCAGGAACGGACGGGCTCTATGTCCAGCGTCCTGGCCAGGGAGTCGGGCAGGGTATAGAAGTCGCTGGCGGGCGTCGGTTTTTCTTCGCTATGACTGCACGCGGTGAAAACCAACGCAGCCGATACACACAATAAAGCCAATGATTTGTTCATCTTTCTTTGATTTCAGGCCTCAAAGCCGGGAACAAAAGTATAGATTATGCGCGGAAACGGCTGTCCAACCCAATTAGAATGTTCTAATAAACAGGGTTGCCTACATGTTAAAATATTGTTATGAGACGGCGTGGACCTCGGGGACGTTGAACCGGAACCCGATCCCGTGGATGGTTTCCAGGATGATGCCTGGGTCGGCCTTGAAGTGCTTCCGGAGCTTGGTGATGAATACGTCCATGCTCCGGCCCAGGAAATAGTCGTCCTTCCCCCATACGTTGAGCAGGACCTCTTCGCGTTTGAGGATTTTATTGGGGTGTTTGCAAAGGAACAGAAGCAGGTCCGCTTCCTTTTGCGTGAGGTTGATCGTTTGGTCGTCTACGTAGATCTTCAGGTCGGTAAAGGAGAACCTGAGCTTACCCACCTGGTAGGTAACGGATTCCTCGGAATGGAGCTTTTTGGTGCGTCTCAGGAAGACCTCCATCCGGAGGATCAGCTCCTGCATGTTGAAGGGTTTTACGATATAATCGTCAGCCCCGCTCTGGAACCCCTTTATTTTGTCCTCTTCCATCGCCTTGGACGTGATAAAAAGGATGGGAACCACGTCACTTTTGCCCCTGATCTTCTTGGCTACGGTAAAACCGTCCTTGGACGGCATCATGACGTCCAGCAGGCAAATGTCGAATTCCGACTTCTGGAATTGTTGCAGCGCCTCATCCCCGTCCGGGCAAAGCGTCACATCGTACCCCCCGATCTCGAGGTTGTCCTTTATGACGTAACCCAGCACAAGGTCATCTTCGGCTAATAAGACTTTAATTTTGGCCGGCTGCATGTTTTTAGCTGATTTAGCTGTTTTTTAAGGTTGTAAGCGGCAATATAGTAAGAATTCCGTTACTGTTCTACTTAACTTTGCCCATCAACCTGTTCAGGCGAATTTATGAGTAAAACGTCACAGATTTTTCAAACCGACAACCCGTCCCGGTGGAGGCGCGTTCAATGGTCCTCCCGGGTACTGCTGGCGGTGTTGGTTTTCCTTATCCTCATCCTGATCGTCGCCCTGGCCCGGTTCAAGAACCCCTCCCTGCCGTTGCTCGAGCAACAGGCCGACTATTACCAGAAGATCCTGAAACCCAAGGGGGTTATCTCCTTCAAAAACTCCCGCAACAAGGCCTACCAGGGGTACCGGGACATCCTGGCCCGGGCGGCCGACTCGGCCAGCCGTAACCGTGAGGCCGCCAAGGAGAACCCGTTCGTCCGGGCCGCCTTTTACAGCCCCTGGTCCCAGCCCGCCCATATATCCCTGAGGAACTACGCGGGCAAGCTCAACAGCATTTTCCCGGAATGGTTTTTCGTGGGCGACGGGGCGCTTGGGTTAAAGAGCAACCTGGACACCTTCGGGTTGAACCTCATGCAAAAAAACAACCTGAAGATATACCCGGTGGTCTCCAATTTCAGCGCCACCAAACAGGACTTCGACGGCCGGCTGGTCCGTCCCTTGCTCCACAACGCCGAAATCCGGGACCGCTTTATCCAAAAACTCCGGGACTCGCTGGTCACTCACGATTTCCAGGGCGTCAACATCGACTTCGAGGAAATCAACGAAAACGATCCCAAATACCTGGTGGACTTTATGGAGGCCTTATACAAGACCCTCCATCCCCTGAAAAAGCTGGTTACCATCGACGTCACTCCCGAGAACGACGACTACGATTACGACAAGCTGGCCAATTGGAGCGACTACATCGTGCTGATGGCCTATGACCAGCACTATGACGAGAGCATACCCGGGCCGGTGAGCGGCCAGAAGTGGGTGGAACAGGCCATGGACGTGGCGGCCAAGGACATACCTTCCGGGAAGATCATTCTGGGCCTGGCCGGCTATGGCTATGACTGGCCCCGGAGCGGGAGGGCCGAATCCATCAGCTACCCCCAGGCGCTCGACCGGGCAGAAGAAAACCATGCCGAGATCGCCTTTGACGGCGAAAGCTATAACCTGCATTTTACCTATACGACCAAGGACGTCCCCGAAAACGGGAACGGCGACCAGCCGCAGGACGTCCAGCACGAGGTCTGGTTCAATGACGCGGCTACCATATATAACACCGTCCGTTTTGCGGACGAATACGGGGCGGCCGGCACGGTCCTCTGGCGGATGGGGGTCGAGGACACCCGGCTTTGGTCGTTTTATCCGTACGATTTAAGTAATAACGGGTTGAAAAAGCACCCCTTTGACTATAGCGCCCTCACCTTCGTACCCCTCCAGTGGGACAACGTGGCCCCGCCCATAGGCGAAGGCGAAATCCTGTCGGTGGAGAATATGCCCCAGGAGGGCAAGATCCAGCTGGACGTGGACTCGTCCGAAAACCTGATCACGGCGCAACGATACCTGCAGCTGCCGGTGAGCTTCCTGATCCGGCGTTTTGGGGAGGATACCAGCGAAGTGCACCGGAAAATGATCCTGACCTTCGATGACGGACCCGATCCCCGCTGGACGCCCCAGATCATCGACATCCTTCGTAAGGAAAATGTGCCGGCGGCCTTCTTTGTCGTCGGAATCAACGCCGAGAAAAACATCCCGATCCTGAGGGAAGAGTATAAGCTGGGGTACGAGATCGGGAACCATACCTTTACCCATGGCAACATCGCGCTGATGGGGCCCCGCCGGGCGGAGCTGGAAATGAAGCTGACGCGGCTGCTCATCGAATGTGTCACCGGCCGCTCGACGATCCTTTTCAGGCCACCCTATAACGCCGACTCCGAACCCCATACCTACGAGGAGCTGATGCCCATCGCCAGGAGCAAAAAGGACAATTACTATACCGTGGGGGAAGCCATCGATCCCGAGGATTGGGAGCCGAATACCTCCGCGGATTCCATTTATGCCCGGGTCGTCCGCATCGAGGCCGCCAGCCGCGGCAGCATCATACTCCTCCACGACGCCGGAGGCGATTCGAGGGCGGCCACGGTGGCAGCCCTGCCCCGTATCATCGACTACTTCAAGGCCAAGGGTTATCACTTCACCACGGTCTCCGACCTGATGGGCAAAACTTACGACGACGTGATGCCCGTGTTGCCGAAATCAAAGGACACCTGGATGATCCAGGCCAACTATTACCTGGCCAGTGTCACCTACTGGACCGGCGAAGTCCTGTTCATACTGTTCCTGGTGGGGATCGTCCTTTCGCTGGCCCGCATGCTGATGATGCTGGTGCTCGCTTTCTACCAGAAGCGGCGGGAGGTCACCCTGGAAGCGGGCTACGAAGCCGTCGCGGCGTCCTGGGCTTCGACCTCCGATCGCTCCGCGATCTACGGTCGGCCCCTTGCGGGGCCCCCCCTTGTCAGTATCGTCATCCCGGCGTATAACGAGGAGGTCAACGCCATAAAAACCATTGAAAGCCTGCTCGGCCAGAACTACCCTAACTTCAATATCGTCTTCGTCGACGACGGCTCCAAAGACTCCACCTTCGAGCGCGTCTCCACCGTTTTTGCCGGGCACCCCAAGGTCCGCGCCGTGACAAAGCCCAACGGCGGCAAGGCGTCCGCCCTTAACTACGGCATCCACATCACCGACGCGGAATTCATCGTTTGTATCGACGCCGACACCCAGCTGGCCATCGACGCCGTGAGCGAATTGATGAAACGTTTCACCGATGTCACGATCGGGGCCGTGGCGGGGAACGTCAAGGTCGGAAACGAACGGAATATCCTCACCTACTGGCAGAGCATAGAATATATTACGGCCCAGAATTTCGACCGGCGGGCGTTCGACCTGCTGAACTGTATCACGGTCGTCCCGGGCGCCATCGGCGGTTTCCGCCGCTCGGCGGTCGCTGACGCCGGCTTTTTTACCACGGACACCCTGGCGGAAGACTGCGACCTGACCATGCGGCTATTACGCAAGGGCTATGTCGTACGCAACTGCGCCAGCGCCGTCTCTTACACCGAAGCCCCCGAGTCCCTGCCCCAGTTCCTCAAACAGCGTTTCCGCTGGAGCTACGGGATCATGCAGTGCTTCTGGAAACACCGTGACGCCCTATGTAACAACCGGTACAAGGCCTTTGGCTGGGTCGCCCTCCCGAACATCCTGATCTTCCAGATAGTATTGCCCTTCCTGGCGCCGCTGGCGGACATCATCCTGGTGCTCAGCCTGATCGCCGCCTGCTTCGGTTTCGTGGACGCCAGCACCTGGCATATCGTCTTCTACTACATCGTTTTCACTTTGGTTGACGTCTTCGGCGCCGCGCTGGCATTCGCCTTCGAGCGTGAAAACCCGCGCAAGCTATTGTGGATGCTCCCCCAACGCCTTGTCTACCGCCAACTCATGTATTACATCCTTCTCCGCTCCCTCCGCCGCGCCATCAAGGGCGAGGGCCAAGGCTGGGGCCGCCTCAAGCGCACCGGCAATGTCAACGTAGCACGTTCATAGCACGCCTAGGGCCTGGAGGGAGGTGGGGTGGGGGGCCTCTTTTATCCCGTTTTTGCGAAACGTTTCGCAAAAACGGGATAAAAGAGGCCCCCCACCCCAC
>NZ_DATJIY010000064.1:0-52969 GCF_035492835.1 Dinghuibacter sp. | reverse complement strand
CCCCGTGCGATCCCAAGCGCGTAGGCCGCGGAAGAGGGGTGGGGTGCCTCTTTTACCCCGTTTTGCGAAACGTTTCGCAAAACGGGGTAAAAGAGGCACCCCACCCCTCTTCCGCGGCCTACGCGCTTGGGATCGCACGGGGATAATTCCAAACGCGACGCGCGAAAGCAGCCGCTTGAGAAGTTGGTGCAAGGCCGCGCTTGGAAATGTCAGGGCGTTTTGTAACTTGGTAGACGGTAGGCATCCTACCATAACAAAATTTCACTTAAACGCTATCAGATGAAAAAAATCAAATCGTTGCTGGCGCTGCCTTTGCTGGTGGTGGCGCTCGCGCTGACCTCATTCTCGGCCAAACCAAAGGCAAACCTGGCCGGACCCTTTACCAACTATGCATGGTATACGGTGGACGGGCAGTTTGTGGCCTGGAGTACCCTCGTCAACACCGAGTTCGTTACCGGTGGAGACACCAACCCGGTCAATGGGACGCTGATTTCGGAGGGGTATACGGAAGGGGGGCCGGGCGAACCGCCTTCGGGGACGTTGGTATACAAGATATACTCGCATCCATAAAGAAAAAGCCGGGCGGATTCGCCCGGCTTTTTAGTGTTTGTACGCAGTACTCACGGAATGCAGGATTCCGACGAAGCGTTGTACATCGGGATCATACCCCCCGGCATTCTGGATGATCTTGCCATCGGGGGTTACGAATACGTATTGCGGCTGGGAATTGTTGCCGGTGAGACCGACCTCGAAGTCCAGGTTGCGGGCGCCCATGCTTTCCAGACGGGAGCCGTCGTTTTTGGACGTCACCCATTCCTCTTCGGGCAGGCGGAACTTGTCGTCGACGTACAGGGAGACGACGACGAAACCGTCCTGCAGCAGCTTCACCACCTCCGGGTCGTTGAGCACGGCCCGCTCCATCTTGCGGCAATTCGCGCAGCTGTGACCGGTGAAGTCGATCATGATCGGCTTGTTCTCCGCCGCCGCGGCCTTGGCGGCCTCGTCATAGTCGAAAAAGGTCGTAACACCCCGTATTTCCGATTCCAGGAAGTCGGTGTATTTGTGCGGCTGGGGAGCGATGGAGCCGGCTACGACTGCCGGGGCCACCGCCACCTTGTTGAGGTTGAAGTCCTGCGTCTTCATTTCGGGGAGCCACGCGCTGATGCCGTTGAGGGGCGCGCCCCAGAGACCCGGGATCATATACACCATGAAGGACAGGGCGGCGATCGCAAAGAACAGCCGGGGTATCTTCAGGTGGGGATGACCATAGTCGTTTTTGGGGAGGTCATCGTCGTGGGCGAATTTGAGTTTCCCCAGGAGATACATGCCGAGCAATCCAAATATAACAATCCAGATGCTCAGGTATACTTCCCTGTCCAGCACCCGCCAGTGATACGCCAGGTCGGCGCTGGACAGGAACTTCAGCGCCAGGGCTAGCTCGATAAAGCCCAGCGTCACCTTTACCGTCATCAACCACCCACCCGATTTCGCCATCTGGTTGAGCAGGGAGGGGAAGAAGGCAAACAGCGCAAACGGCATCGCCAGCGCCAGGGAAAAGCCAAAAAAGCCAACGATCGGCGCCACTTTGCCACCGTGCGTCGTCAGCACCGCCAGTCCCCCGATAAAGGGTACCGTGCAGGAGAACGATACCACCACGAGCGTCAGCGCCATAAAGAAAAGCCCGGAGAACGATCCCAGGTTGGCCTTTGAATCCACCCTGTTGCTGATCGAAGCCGGCAGGGTGATCTCGAAGGCGCCCAGGAACGATATCCCGAAGACAAGGAACATCAGGAAAACGAAGATGTTGAAGACGGCACTGCTCGCGAGGTTGTTCAGCGCGCCCTGGCCGAAAACGAGCGTGATCAGGAATCCGAGGAGCGTATACACCAATATGATCGACAGGGAATAATACAACGCATTCTGGATACCCTTCGACCGGCTGGTGCTGCGCTTGGTAAAGAAGCTCACGGTAACCGGCACCATGGCGTAGATGCAGGGGCTTACGAAGGCCCCGAAACCGGCGAGCAACCCACTCACGAAAATGAACCAGAGGGATTTCTCCCCCCCGGTGGGCGCCCCCGGCGCGCCGGCGGTCTCGGCGGGTATGGTCACGGAAAAGTTGTACCCGTTGGACAGGTATTGGTCCTTGACCTTGGCCAGGTAGGTAACGGTGCCTTCCACCGTCTTTCTCCGGCTGGCCGGTATTTTCAGCACCTGTATCCACTGGGCCGAGTCGGTGAAATACCGGATTTCCTGTCCCTTAAAATCGGGCGCGGCCTCCTTGTGCAGGTTGCCGCTCTCCGAAAAGCTGTCCACCAGCATGGGCGTCAGGGCGCTGTCCAGCGTGATCTGCGAATAGGGAACGTCCTCCGAAGACTTCGTGATCGAAAAAAGCCGGGTCCCGGGTTGCACGTGCGCGGTTATGATGACCTTTACCGTGTTTGTGTCCACGCGCCCATAGGCAACGGAGAAACGGGGCGCCAACGTGGAATCCTGCGCCCGCGCACCGACGGCGGCGCCCATCAGCAGCGCCCAGAAAAAAATGATTTTTTTCATACTATCCCCCGATGGCTGCACTAAGGTCAACATCCGTGGGCGGCAGGCACTCGTGGTCGTTGCACACCATGAACTCCACCTTGGAAACAAGCGTCGTTTTGACCGGGGACTTCAATTCCACCAGCTGGACAAAGTCCACCGTGTTCTCGTAATAGTGTACGTTGGACTTGAACGCCTGTTCAAAAACGGTCTTCATCTTCCCAACCTCTTTCGTCTTCCCGCTGAGCGAGAACAACGGGTTGGTCGTAAACTTGAAGGACGTGGGAACCGGTCCTTCGCCCGCATTCTGGGCATAGAGGTGCCAGCCGGCGCCGATCCTGGCGCTCATGTGCACTTCATAGACCTTGGCGCTGATCTTTTTAGCGGAGCAGGTCCATTGTACCTGGGTCGCACTGCCGCTTTGAGCTTTTGTCAGCGCTACCGTACAAAGGGCGAGCGCCAATAAGACGAGTTTCTGCATATGATGGTGATGGGATAAACGTATTCGAAAAACGCGTAGACGCATCGTCTCAAGCCGGTACCTGTTCCAGCAGCAGCGCTTTAAAAACCTCCCGGCCGTCGGTATTGCCCAGCGCCTCCGAGGTGGCGCGTTCAGGGTGGGGCATCATGCCAAAGACCGTCCGGTCCGCATTGGAAATACCGGCGATGTCCCGCAGGGAACCGTTCGGGTTGGCGCCGTGAGTGCCGCTGGCGTCGCAATACCGGTAGATGATCTGGTCGTTGACCTCGAGGGTGTCGAGGGTCGCTTCGTCAGCGTAAAAAGAACCTTCGCCATGGGCGATCGGGATGCGCAGGACCTTTCCGTCCTGGCCTTTGATATGCACATTCTTACAGATGAACTGGCGGTTGGCGTTCCGGAGCAGGGAGCCTGGCAGAAGACCCGCCTCGCACAGGATCTGGAAGCCGTTGCAGACGCCCAGTACCTTACCTCCCCTGTCGATAAAACCGGGCAGGCTTTGCATCAGCGGGCTGAAACGGGCAATGGCGCCGCAGCGGAGATAGTCCCCGTAACTGAAGCCCCCGGGCAACACGATACAGTCGCCGGCGCTGAAACCACTGAGGTCCTTTTCTTTATGCCAAAGCATCCGGACCTCGAAACCCAGGTCGTAGGTCAGGGCGTCATGCATGTCGCGGTCGCAATTGGACCCAGGGAAAACTACCACACCAAATCGCATAGTACTACTATTGAAGCACACAAAGATACGTCATTTATAGAACACCCGTCGGAGGCAATCGACCCCATTGGTTATGGGAATTATTTGTGAAAAACGAAGCACAGCACGATAAACAACACCGTGAGCCAGTGCAACAGCTGCACCCAGTAGATCCTCCTTGCATACAGATACCCCGCCGCGTGGTACACCGACAGGGGAATGGCCGCCAGGACCCAGTACTCCAGACCGGCAAACCCGTTGACCAGGGGCAACAGGAGGGCAAAACATAGGTAACAGAGCAGCAGGGCCACGCTTTTGCGCACCTGGATCAGCATCCGCCCGCGGTTGCGCTGGATATAATACCAGCCGATCAGCAGGGGCAGCGTCAGCAGGACGATACGGGTACAGAAAACAAAGTCGAATTTGAACCTGGGTGGGAAAATGGTCATATTCGGTAGCAATACCGCGAGCGAAAACTGGCCGGAAAGATAGAGATAGAGAAAAAGGAAATAATAGGGGCAAAGGATGCCCACCAGCGCCACCAGCCATTCGGTGATCGAAAACGGCCGGAATATCAGCAGGGCGATCCCCAGGAGCAGGAGGAACAGCACGCTCGGCAGGTAAAAGAAGCTGCAGATACCCAAGGCCAGACCTATATTGAAAATGATGGCCTTAGGTTGGGGATTGTTATACATGGACACCATCCGGGGCCACGCCCAAACCATGACGGAGTTGGTGATCAGTACCGAAGATAGGTAGTTCCATTCCGGGACCAGGGAGGTGATGAGGAGGTAGCTCATGGCCATTAGATAATGCGGTTTGTACATCAACCGCTGCTCTCCGATCAATTGGTTGAAAGTCAGAGCTTGTGTATACAACAGTATATACGCTATCAACGGGTAGATCACTGGATACGAATGACCGAAGGACCCCATGAACGCCAGCAGCTTATAATACAGGAAACCGTCCGCCGGGGTGGCGTCGGGGATGACGGGGTGCGTAAAGTAGGGCAGCTTTAGCAGGAACCCGTAAGCAAAAAGGAGAAAAGCGTTAAAACCGTTGTTTTCCCGGAAAGTATAGACCACCGTTTATGGAGTTGAAGCGTCAAAATCGATAAGGGCGAAGGCAATGCTGTTTCTATACGTGCAAGGTACGATCATTTGGGTGGCGTTCACCTGGAGGCCATACCGGATCAGGAATTCATACCCCCGATCCAGGTTGTGGAGGGGCTCCTGGCGGGTCAGCTGGCCGTCCGGGGTCACCGAATCGTCGGAAAGGATGGGTGTCCGGCGATTCCATTCGTTGTACAGGAAGTGGAGCGCACCGCCCTGGAGCATGATCTGGAACGACAGGCGGCTGTCCTCGTCATCGTCGTACTGGCTTTTGGGGATGATATTGGTCCATTCCAGCTTTCCGTCCTTATCGAGCGCGAACAGGGCGATGTTATCCGAATAGAAGCGGGTAGGCTGGTAGTAACCATAGCGATAATAGGGGTTCCATCCGTAGTTGCTCCAGGGGGAATAATAGTAGTAGTCGTAGTTCGGATAGAAATACGGATTGGCGCCGTACAGGTAGTCATACCGGTTGAAGGGCGTCTGGCGGTTGGTGGAATATTCGCTCTCCGCCGTGATCAGGAAACCCTGGTTGCCGGTGATAATGATGTGCTTGATAAAATAGTCGTTAAAAGCGCCCCTGACGGAGTTTTCCCCCTTTGCCCGGGCGCGGAGGTCCTGGCCAAAAGCGATGGTATCCATTTTGGGGGCGGTCTGCCCGTTCTTGTCGACGATACAGGTGAACAACCCGTCCACGTTCCCGCGGTGGGCGTTCGAATAAAACGAGTTCACCAGGATGCGCTGGTGGAAGTTATCTACTTTCAATTTGACGTCGTCCAGGAAAATATTGCCGATGTCGATCGGCATGGTCTGGAGGGAATCGCCCGCGGCGGGTTTCATCGCCAGCGTCACGTGCAGGATGTTGTCCCGGTTGTTCGGCCGTTCGCAACGGCCAAAGACAAAGTCCCCGTCGTTGTTGACATAAAAGTCCGTAAGCAGGTCACGGTGCTCTTCTACCCGGAAGGTGAACCGGCTCTTCCGTTGGACCGCCAGGTGCTGGTCGAGCAATATGGTGGTAAAGGTGAGGTAGTCACTGGTTTTCCCCTTGATCTTAAAGACCATGATCTTGGATTTGTCCTCGCTATTGATCGTGGAATAGATCTTGTTGTCACCAAATATGCCGATGTTGGTGGTGTCGAGGAGCTGGGGTTCGCCCTGGACCACCCCGTCCGAGCCGATCTTCTGGGCCATGCAATAGACGATGCCTTTTTTCTGGTACTGGAAGATCATATAGGCGAAGTCGCTGTAGGCGACGAAGTCGACGTTGATCAACCGGTCGTTGAGGGCATCCAGGTCCGTGTTCCGGACGATCTTCATGTCCTGGTCGTAAACGGTGATATAGTGTTTTGAGCGGGTATTCTTGTACACCATATAGGTGTTGCCGATCTTCCCCAGGACGTCGAAGCGGAGCTGCCGCATGTCTTCCCGGTCGGCTTCCGAATAGGTAATATGCTGCGCGGACAGTACGGCGGGAAATACCACGAGCCCAATCCAACCCAACAAGAAGCGTACGTGTTGCATAATCATTAAACTTAAAATAAAAGTACTAATTTCCGACCCTCCCGTAACGATAAAAATAAGACAAAAGTATGGCGACCGTCGCAATCTCCGGTGGAACGGGCCTGATAGGAAAGGCATTGACAGGTTTGTTGAGACAAAGGGGCCACCGGGTCGTTGTCCTGACCCGGAAACCACCCCGGGGGATAACCGCTTTCGGATCATCGGACGCCGACCTGACCTACGCCCTCTGGAACGTACGGAAGGGCGAATTCCCGTCGGCTATCTTATCCGAGACGGATTATATCGTCCACCTGGCTGGGGCGAACGTGGCCAAGGGACGCTGGACCAAAAGGCGTAAACAGGAGATCGTCCGCAGCCGGACCGTTTCTGGCGCGCTGATCGTGGAGGCCCTCCGGGCGGGACCGTGCAGGGTAAAAGGCGTCATCAGTGCTTCCGCCACCGGATGGTACGGCCCCGACACCGGCGGGAAGCCATTTAAGGAATCCGACCCACCCGCGGACGATTTCCTGGGTGGCACCTGTACCGCCTGGGAGGACGCCATCAGCCCCGTTACCACCCTAGGCAAACGACTGGTCATCCTGCGTACCGGAATCGTATTGTCCCGTGAAGGCGGCGCGCTGCCGGCCTTCCTGTCATCCTTGAGGCTGGGTGTCGCCGCCATCCTGGGGGACGGCAAACAAGTAATCAGCTGGATACACATCGCGGACCTCTGCCGGCTTTACGTGCAGGCCATCGAGGACCCCGGGATGACAGGCGTATACAATGCGGTAGCGCCAGCACCGGTCTCTAATAAGACGTTGGTGCTGGCGCTGGCCGAACGGCTCCGGGGCCGTTTCTATGTTCCCGTCCACGTCCCCTCCTGGATACTCCGGCTGGGCATGGGTGAAATGAGTGTCGAGGTGCTCAAAAGCTGTACGGCCGACGTGTCGAAAGCAAAGGCTACCGGCTTTCAGTTCGCCTACCCCACGGTCGGGGCGGCGGTTGCGGACCTACTGAAGGACGCTCGATAATTTGCTCACCAGGTCGTCGCCCCGCAGCCCCTTGCCGATGATCTTGCCATCCTTGTCCAGGAGGAAATTCATCGGGATACCGCGGATACCGTACATCGCGGCGGCTTCGCTCTGCCATCCCTTCAGGTCGGATACTTGTCCCCAGGCCAGACCGTCGTCCTTGATCGCCTTGACCCAGGGCTCCTTCTTGTCGTCGAGGGAGACGCCCAGCACCGTAAAACCCTTGGGCCCGTATTGGTGGAAGGCCTTTACGACGTTGGGGTTTTCCCCGCGGCAGGGACCGCACCAGCTTGCCCAGAAGTCCACCAGCACAACCTTGCCCTTGTTATAGTCGGAGAGCTTTATCGGGTGGCCGTCCGGATCGTTGAGGGTGAAATCGGGGGCAACCTGTCCTATGTCGGTCTTTTTGGCGATGGTCAGCATGTCGTTCAGCTGTTGGCCCAGCAAGGAATGCTTGATCGTGTCGCCGAGCGATTGGTAGGCGCTGTCAAAAGCGGGCACGTCCGGGTTATAGGAAAACAGGTTCTTCATCTCCACGGCCGAGACGAACGAGGCGGGATGCGCCTTGATGTATTGCTTGTTAAATGCGGACTCCGACTTATCCAGGGATTTCATCTCCGCTACCAGGCTGTCCTGCGTCTTTTTGGCCCGGGCGGTGTCGCTGCCCTGCGCGGCCGCTTCATACAGCGAATCCAACGTCCCCATCTTGTCGTCGAAGATTTTGGACTCGGCCTTGTACTTCAGGTATTCGTCCTCGGTCGCCCCGCCGGCGACGTGTGCCTGCGGGAGGGAATCGAGCGAACCGGTGACCGTCACGGTACCCGGTTCCACGAAGAACTGGGCGGGTCCGCTGGCCGCGCCCTTGATCACCAGGACGCAGAACATCGGCTCCGTCGTGGCGCCGGTAAAGGTGAACCGGCCCGAAACGATGTTCACCGTATCGGCCTTGGAGTTGACGCTCCCGGCTACCGGGTGGTACAGGAAAGCCTTCCCGGTGTCCGCGCCCTTGATGGTGCCGGTCACGGTATAGGCGTTCCGATCGGAAGATTTGCAGGCGGCCGCCAGGATGACGCCGCTCAGCAGTATGGGTAAACACGAATTTTTCATACCATGAAATTAAATTAATTCCGGATGGGCTTCCCCCCTTTCAAAACGGATTGCAACCGCTCCAGGGTTTTCTTTTCCCCGCACAGGCTGAGGAAAGCTTCCCGCTCCAGGTCGAGGAGATATTGCTCGCTCACCAGGGTGGGCTCGCTGAGGTCGCCGCCGCACATCACCCAGGCCAGCTTTTGCGCGATCTTTACGTCGTGCCCGGAAATATAGTTCCCCCGGAACATCCCGTTGATGCCGGTATACAACATACCCAACCCCATTTTACCGAGCACCTTGATGTCCTTCCGCTGTCCGGGCATGGTATAACCGGCCTCGTGCAGGTCCAGGACGGCGCGTTTGGCTTCACCGATCCGCCGGCCCTGGTTCACGACCACCTCGTCATGCCCCTTGCGGAGGATGCCCAGGCCATAAGCCTCTTCCGCGGACGTGGAGACCTTGGCGGTCCCGATGGTGAAGAAGCGGTTCTTGAGCGTGATGGTTTCGGGCTCGTCTTCGTGCATCTCGTCCGCGGCGCGGAGGGTGAACTCCTTGGTGCCCCCGCCCCCGGGGATCAGCCCGACGCCCAGCTCCACCAGACCGATATAGGTCTCGGCGGCGGCGCACACCTTGTCGGCGTGGAGGCTCATTTCACAACCACCCCCGAGCGTCATGCCGTGGGGCGCGATCACGACGGGTATGGCGCTGTGCCGTACGCGCATGACGGTCTGCTGGAAGGTGCGGATGGCCAGGTCGAGCTCGTCGAACTCCTGCTCCACCGCGAGCATGAAGATCATCCCCACGTTAGCGCCCACGGAAAAATTGGGGCCTTCGTTGGCGATGACCAGTCCCTTGTATTTTTCTTCGGCCAGCGAAATCGACTTCTGGATTCCTTCGATCACTTCCCCGCCGATGGAATTCATCTTGGTGCTCCATTCCAGACCGAGCACGTCGTTGCCGAGGTGGTACAACCGGCAGGCGCTGTTGCTCCACACCGTTTGTTGTTCGAAGTTCCTCAGCACGATAAAGGATTCGGCGCCGGGGATGGGTTTGTAGGATTTGCTCGGAATATCGTAGTAGAGCCGGCGGCCGTTTTCCACTTTGTAAAACGCGTCTACGCCCTCCACCCAGGACGCCGGCGCGTAGCCTGCCTTTTTCATTTCGGCGATTGTTGCCTGGACCCCGAGCAAATCCCAGGTCTCGAAGGCCCCGATCTCCCAGCCAAAGCCCGCCATCATCGCGTCGTCAATCCGGTAGAGCTCGTCGGATATCTCCGGGATGCGGTGCGAAATGTAGGCAAACAGGCCGTAGTGGAACGCCCGGTAGAACTCACCCGCCTTGTCCTGGCCGGCCATGACCAATTTTAGCCGCTGGCGCAGGTCGTCCACCGGCTTAGCGGTCTCCAGGGTGGCGAACTTGGGTTTCTGACGCGGACCGTATTCAAACGTCTTCAAATTCAACGTCAGTATCTCCGACTCGCCGGACGCGCCCTTTATCTTTTTGAAAAAACCTTGTTTGGTTTTATCCCCCAGCCATTTGTTGTCGACCATCTTTTGCAACCAGACGGGTATGTCAAACACCGCCCCGGCTTCGTCCTGCGGGCAGTTATCGTGCACGCCTTTGGCTACATTGACGAGGGTATCGATACCCACGACGTCCGCTGTCCGGAAGGTCGCGGACTTGGGACGCCCGATGACGGGGCCGGTAAGCGCATCGATGGCGTCGATGTCCAGCTGCAACCGCTCCATCAGGTGGAAGATGGCCATGATACCGTATACGCCGATCCGGTTGGCGATAAAAGCGGGGGTATCCTTGGCCAGCACCGTGGTTTTGCCCAGGTACACGTCACCATACTCCATGAGAAAACCGACCACGTCCGGGTCGGTCTCGGGGGTCGGGATGATCTCCAGCAACCGCAGGTAACGCGGCGGGTTGAAGAAGTGCGTCCCGCAGAAATGCTTGCGGAAGTCTTCGCTCCGCTTTTCCGCCAGCAGGTGTATCGGTATCCCCGAGGTGTTGGAGGTGATCAGGGTCCCGGGTTTGCGGAATTGCTCGACCTTGTCGTAGAGGGAGCGTTTGATATCCAGCCGTTCCACCACCACTTCGATGACCCAATCGGCGGTGGCGATGTCCTTCAGGTTGTCGTCGAAGTTCCCGGTCCGGATCAGGGCCACGGCCTCCTTGGTATAGACCGGGCCGGGGTTGGACTTCAGGGTAGCGTCCAGGGCGGCGTTTACGATCCGGTTTTTGACCTTATCGAGGCTGAGCCCTTTGGCTTCTTCCTCGGGTGTCAGGGTCGTCGGGGCCATGTCGAGCAATAAAACCTGTACGCCTATTCCCGCGAAATGACAGGCAATCCGGCTTCCCATAACGCCACTACCGAGTACGGCGACCTTTCTGATGATGCGTTTGTGCATACCCTCTTGGTGTTTGGGAGGGAAGGTACAATTTTCAACTGATAAACCCCTTGACATACTCCCTGGTCAGGCTCTCCCTTGGATGGAGCAGCAGCTCCTCTGCCGGACCGTATTCGATGATCTCGCCCATGTACAAAAAAACGATCGTGTCAGAGAGCCGCCGGGCCTGACGAAGGATGTGGGTGACCAGGATCATCGTATACCGGTTCTTCAGGCGGAGGAACAATTCCTCGATCCGTTGCGTCGACACCGGATCGAGGGCGCTGGTGGGCTCGTCCCCCAATATGATCTCCGGCTCCACCGCCAACCCGCGGGCCAGGCAAAGACGTTGTTGCTGGCCGATCGACAGGCTCCCCGGCGACGCCTTCAACCGGTCCTTGACCTCGTCCCAAAGCGCCGTTTCCCGGAGGTAGTGCTCGACGATCTGGTCCAGGTCGCGTCTTTTGCGGACGCCATGGATACGCGGCCCGTAGGCAATATTGTCATAGATGCTCATCGGCAGCGGGAAAGGCCGCTGCGAGAGCAAGCCCATCTTCTGCCGCATTTCGGTGACTTCTATGTCGCGACCGTAAATATCGACGCCGTCGACCAGGACCTGGCCGCTCACCTTCGTGTCGGGCTGCCGGTCCAGCAGGCGGTTGAGCGCCCGAAGCAGGGTGGTCTTACCGCAACCGGAGGGGCCTATGAAAGAGGTGATGCCCTTGTCGGGTATATCGATAGATATGTTCTTCAGGATGGGACGGTCCCCGATCTGTACGCTCAGGTTCCGGACGCTTACGTGCGGAGTGGCCTTGGGCGCCGCCACGGGGGTCGCTATATTCGATGTCTGGACAGCCATTGTTGCAAGAATTTACCGGTTAAGCTTATCGCCAGCACGATAACGGTGAGGATGATCGCTGCCGCGTAGGCGCGGTTCTGGACCGCCGCCATCGGGCTGGACAACTGGAAGAAGATCGCCAGCGGCAGCGTGGCCGCGGGCTGGTTCAGCGATGTCGGAACGCTATCGGTATACCCCGCGGTAAACAGGACCGTCGCCGCGTCGCCGATCGCCCTGCCAAACGCCAGCAGGATCGCCGTCAGGATACCGGGTAGCGACTGTCTGAGGAGCACCTGCGCGGTTTCCCAGCGCGTGGCGCCCAAAGAATACGTCGCGTCGGACAATTCCGGGGGCGCCAGCCTGACCACCTCATCCATGGCCCTGGCCAGGATGGGCACGATCATCAGCGTAACCGTAACGATACCCGCCAGCAGGGACGTTTTCAACCCGAGGACGACCATGACGGTAAACCCGAACGCGCCATAGACGATGGATGGGATTCCAAACAATACATCGAAGACGAGGCGCGCCAGGCCGGCGAACCACGTCTTTTGACGGCTGTAGGCGTTCAGGTACAATACGGCCGGCACGCTGATGCCAAGACCCAGGACGACCGACCCCAGGCTGATGTATAGGGAGCCGAGGATGGCGTTCAGGATACCGCCGCCCTTCCCGATGTAGAACCCGCCGCCGGGCACCTGCGTGATCATCTCCCAGTTCAGCGAACGGATGCCCTTGGATACGATGCTCCACAGGATGGCGCCCAGCGAGGCAGCGATAACGAGCACGGACGCCAGCATGAGCACCCGGAAAACCCGGGCCTCGAGGCGTCTTTTGCGTGTATGATAGGTCGCCGGCATCAGTAGTTCCTCCTTTCCAGGCGGTGCAGGACCAGCCTCGATATGGCATTGAAAACAAAGATAATCCCAAAAAGCACCAGGGCCGCCAGCATCAGCGCCGAGTCGTACAGGGGGATCGACAGCATGTCGCCGTAGTTGTTGGCGATCAGGGCGGGTAGTGGGTATACCGGGTCCAACAGGGAATGCGGCGGCGTGGCTACGTTGCCGCAGACCATCAACACGGCGATGGTTTCGCCGAGCGCCCGCGACACGGCCAGTATGGTCGCGGCCAGGATACCGGACTTCGACTTGGCCAGGAGCACCTTCCGCACCGTTTCCCAGTCGTTGGCGCCCAGGCTGAGGGAGGCGTCTTTCAACCCTTCGGGCACCGTGCGGAAGACGTCCAGTAAAATGCTGATCAGGAGGGGAAAGATCATTACGGCCAGGACGACGCCCCCGGACAGCGCGGTATAACCGGCCACCGGAACCACTGTCAGTACACCCCAGACCCCGTAGATGATCGGGGGGATACCGCTCAAAAGGTCTATAAACGGCAGCAGCCATTTACGCAGGCGGACGGGGGCGAACTCGGACAGGTACACCGCCGCCAGGACCGATACCGGGAGCGCGATAACGATCGCAAGACCCGTCACGGTCAGCGACCCGGCGATATAACCCCAAAATCCAAAGCGCCCGTCGAAAGGGTTCCAGGTCGACGAGAACAACAACTGCCCGATCGAGTGGGTCCGGGTAATGGGTCTTGCCTTCCACCACAGACCGCCGCCGATCAGCACGACGATCAACACCGCCACCGCCGTAAGCAGGGCGAACAAGCCCCCGCTGGCCTTATCCTTCCAACGTCTCCAGGTCATTTAAGTTTATTCAATCCTTCGGTGATCTTTTCGGGCGCCAGCAGGATATATCCCGAGGCCGTGACGTCTTTTTGACCCTCCGTCAACGCGTATTTTATAAAGTCCGTAACCACCGGGTTGGGTGCGCCCTTGGTGACAAAGTACAGTTCCCGGGCCGGTGGAGAGGGGTATTTACCCGCAGCGATGGCCGCTGTGACCTGATCGAGCGTGGCGTACACCGCCTCGTCCGGGTCGATATGCCCGTTCCCATTCAGGTCGAGGGGCACCGGTACGACCCCTGCCGACGGCTGCTTGGTCGCCGGGTCATAGACAAAGGCGATGTTGTTGAACCCGATCCCATCCGGGTCCTTCTGGACGGCCTGCGCGAGCCCCGGATCGCCAAAGACCGCGGTCCCCTTAAGGTCCTGTTGCTTTTTGCCCAGATAGGCCGCCCAGGTCTCCGCCGCGCCCGCGGCGTCCGAACGCGTATAGACATGGATGGGGTCCTTGCTGGTGAAACCCAGCTGGGACCAGGATTTTACGTCGCCGCTGATAAATATGCCGTAGAAGTTCTCCTTTTTAACCCCGGTGGCCTGGATGTCCTTGACGAGCGGGTTCGTGGCGCTGATGGTCGGCACGACCGCGTCGCGGGTAACGGAGAACGGCGTAGCGCCCTTTTGGATCTCGTCCGGGGAAAGCGCACGCGAAACCAAGCCGATATCCGTCACCCCGCTCAGGACGTCGGTGATACCCTTCCCGGCGCCCCCCGCCTGTACGTCGATCTTGACGTCGGGATGCGCCTTTTTATATTCATCCGCCCACTTTACCGTGAGGGGATAGAGCGCGAACGCGCCGGAGATGCTGATTGACTTCTGTTCTTTACCGGAGCCGCAGCCCGAGACCGCCAGCGTTGCAGCCACGGCGAGTATTAATGTCGTTGAGTGTCGCATGGTTTAATTTTTAAGACGCCTTTTTAAAACTTTAAAACGCCAGTTGGAATTGTGCTTCGAACATGTTGTTGGCCACGTGCGCGTTTTGTTCCTCTCTGGCGCTGTAGTATAGCTGTACTTTTGTCCACACGTTGAAATAATAATTCAGACCGAGGTCGTAATACCGCGTCGTGAGGCCGTCCTTATCGATATTGGCGTTGTATACATCGTACCGGAAGACCGGCTGGAGGTGATGGTGCAGGAAAAAGTAACCCGCCTGGGCGTACCATCCATCATGCCTGGTGGGGTCGGAATTCCCTTCCTGACCTCGGATGTATTCCGTTTTGACCGAAAGGTTATCCAGGCTCAGGGCAGCCTCGGCGCCCCAGCGGACCCTTTCCTGGCTCTTGTTCAGGTTCGAGGTGAATTTGTCGTAACCGTTGTAATAGCTGCCCCCGAAGCTCACTGCCTTTACGGGGTGAAATATCAACCGCGCATCGATGTCCTTGGAATTATTGTTGTCAAGGGTATTGATCCCCGCCCCGTTCAGCACCTGGAAGGTATAGTCGATCAGGTGGTAGTCCTTGATGGGGATGATACTGCCCCCGACCTGTATGCCGATATCCCGTCCGTTCTCATTCCCGAGCGAGTCCACCAAACCGTTTCCGGAGTCGCCTTTCCGGCCGACCAGGGCGTTGACCACCTGGGATCGCTCGATCAAATCGAGATTACGGTCCTGGGTCATGTTCTCC
This sequence comes from Dinghuibacter sp., assembly GCF_035492835.1. Lineage (NCBI taxonomy): Bacteria > Pseudomonadati > Bacteroidota > Chitinophagia > Chitinophagales > Chitinophagaceae > Dinghuibacter > Dinghuibacter sp. The sequence continues at coordinate 37,922 of NZ_DATJIY010000064.1, read as the reverse complement.
TGCGAGAAAGCGACAATCATTTGTCCGGCCTTGATATTCAGGAACGAAAACGGCTTATAGACGAGGAAGCCTTCAACCAGCATGGGAGAAATCAGTGCGCCGCCTGTCGGAGCGCTACCGTTGGCGCCGCTGTTGCCTACGAAGTCCACGAGCAGCCGGTAGTCGAATTTGCTCGAAAAATGACCTTGGAAGTCCAGCCTGGCCCGTTTGATGGCGAAGCCATTGGTTTTCCCGCTTTGCTGGAAATTCTGGTAAGTCACCTGGGTATAGCCGCTCAGGTCGAGGTTCCGCGCGAGTTTCAACGGGAAGGAATCCAGCCGGTCGTCGATCCGTTGTTGCTGCTCCCGGTAGCTTTTGCGAAGTGAATCCGCCTCACCCTTGGTGATCGTCCCCTTACGCACGAGCAAATTCAGCACGTCGTTATTGGTCTGCGCAGCCGTCACGGCGGCTATAATAAAAAATAGAGCAGTCAGTATAAGTTTCATTGCATGGTTTTTAGTCTACTTATTTTATAGACAAAATAAGTCCACAAAAATAGTAGGGTAATTTGATCGACCAAAATTTATTTTCACCACAAACGGGCGTTCGCAACCGCCGGCCTACGGATGCATAAGCCGCTCGGAAATGCCAAATGAGCGATCGACAAGGACGGCGGCAATACCAGCGGCGATAATGGTCGTCATTTCCCACGTCAGCCGGCGGACGATACGCTTGTCCTTGACCGCCCTCCAGACGATCGGGAGATTGACGAGCGCGCTGGCAAGAGAGGCCACGACGGTGGCGCTCCCAGCCAGGGAAGGGCTGATACTCCCGTGCCGGGCCATCGTGGCAGCGGCGGCGGTCGTGCTGGCGCTGCTGACGAGACCGCCAAAAGCGCTGGTCGCCAGTAGTCCGTTACCACCAAACGCTTTGGTCAGCAGCGTTCCGGAGACCTGTATGGCGATAAACAGCAAACCGAACCGCAGGATCTTGGACAAGGAGATGGGGGAATCCAGCGCCAGGGTGGCCGGCTCCTCGGGGACGTTGCCCTGGCGGCGGAGGTCCAACCCTATCCATAACCCGGTAACGAGCGCCATGGCGATCAGCGGCAACAGCGTAGCCGCAAGCGAGGATGGAGCAAAAAGGGTAGCCAATACCAGGTTACGGACACACATGGCGATCGTCGCAAGAAGACAAAGGACGGTAGCCCTGGAGGCCATCGACACACCCTGTATGCGGGCGCTGACCTCGGCAACGGCGGCGCTGCTGTTGACGAGCCCGCCGAAAATGGCGCCGAGGTAAAGACCACGGGTGCTGTAAACCCGCAGCAGTACGTAGTTCAGAAAGCCGATACCGGCAATGGCGATGATGCTCAGCCAGGCGTCAGATGGGTTGAAAAGTTGCCAGGGGTCGATATAGCGGTCGGGCAGGATCGGGTATATGACAAAACCGATCAGCCCCATGAGTACCGCGCTCCGCACTTCGGAAGGGTGCAAACCGCCGGCGAACCGGTTCAATTCGGACTTCCATGCAAGCAACATGGTAACGATAACGGCGCCGGCCACGGGCGTGAAAATATGCCCCATGCCTACGAGCACCCCCAGGAGGTATATGACCATCAGGGCGGCCGACGTGGTGATTTCCAGCGAACGATCGGTCAATATGCTACGGGTATTGGCCGCGGCCACTAAAAGGAAAACGCCGACCAATCCCGCGATGACAAAATTCTCGCCCGCGAGACTTGCCAGCATGCCCAATAGCGACACGATGGAGAATGTCCTGACTCCGACATCTTTGCTCGACCACTCCCTCTCCAGCCCGACGAGCATGCCGATCCCGACGGACACCGCCATTTTCAGCGCGATGGGCGCCGCGGGAAACGTATGGTCTAAGGTTGGCACTGGATGCTTTTCGGGTAAGAGCACAAAAATAATGCTTGTTTCCCGACCGGGACATACCGACATCCTCCCTACATCACCAGAAAACGGATTTTATATTACCTTTCCAGCTTCACAAAAAAGGAGTATATGGCAAGAGGATGGAATCACGGCCTGGAAAAGGGCGTCATCGGCGTCGCGGTGATCGTGGCGGCGTGTCATGTACAGCGAAAAGCCGCCGCCAAAACGGTTTCCGCCACGGGGATCGGTAAGGTAGGGCACGTGGTGGTAATTTATATGGAGAACCACAGCTTCGACAACTTATACGGCCAATTCGAGGGGGCGGACGGGTTGTCGTCCGCGGGCAAAGTAACGCAGGTGGATAAAGAGGGCAAGCCGTACACCGACCTTCCCCCCGTGCCGGGGAGCAACGCCTTTCCGACGAACCTGCCGAATAGCTATTTCAACATCGATCAGTATGTTCCCTCCGACAAAGAGACGCCGGACGTTCTGCACCGGTGGTACCAGGAGCAGCTCCAGATCGATTCCGGGAAAATGGATAAGTTCGCTGCCTATAACAACAGCCGGGGGCTGGCGATGGGTTACTACCAGACGAACCTGATTCCACTGGCGGCCGTCGCCCATAAGTATACGCTTTGCGACCATTTCTTCCACAGCGTCTTTGGCGGTTCTTTCCTGAACCACCAGTGGCTGATCGCGGCAGCTACACCGGTCTATCCGGACGCGCCGGAGCGGATGCGCGCGAAGATGGATTCTACCGGCCGGTTGATAAAGGACGGCACGGTGACGCCCGATGGATATGTGGTAAATACCAGCTATTCGGTGAACGAGCCCCGCCCGGATAAGACGCCCCGGGAGCTGCTGATCCCCAACCAGACCAACCCGACGATCGGGGACCGGTTATCCGCTAAGGGCATCAGCTGGGTATGGTACGCGGGCGGATGGGACAGCGCCCTGGCGGGCTACCCGGACGCGCAATTCGCTTATCATCACCAGCCTTTCATGTACTATGCGAAATACGCGGATGGGACGGAGGCCAAAAAAGAGCACCTCAGGGATGAGACGGAATTCCTGACGGCGGCCAGGGCGGGTACCCTTCCGAGCGTCAGTTTCGTAAAGCCGAGCGGACTGGAAGACGAACATCCGGGGAGCTCGGACGTCTTTCACTCGGAGTCCCACGCGGTGGACCTGATCAACGCCGTTTTGAACGGCCCCGACGGTAAAGACGCCGTCATCATCCTTACCTATGACGAGAACGGCGGTTTCTGGGACCATGTGCCGCCGCCGGTAATCGACAAATGGGGGCCGGGTACGCGTATTCCGGCCATCATCATATCCCCGTTCGCCAAAAAGGGGTTCGTCGATCATACGACTTATGAGACGGTCAGCATACTGGCCTTTATCGAGAAGAGGTGGGGGCTGGAACCCCTCAACGGTCGCGATGCACAGGCACACCCGCTCGAAAACGCCTTTGACTTTTCCCAGCGGCCGTGATTCGCCCGTGTCTGTACATAGGGTTGGTGGCGGTTTTCGCCGCACTGGGATTTTATCCTTCCCGGCCGGCGCCGCCGGAAGTGTCGGTCGCCCGTTTGTTGAGCAGCCAGGTGGCGGCATTCGACAGCCTGGTCGAACGGCGCTTCGTTACCGCGGTCGGGAACGGCGCCGGCCAGGACGAAGTACAGCGCCTTTTTCTCGAAGCGCGGTTAACGTATAAACGCTGGGAATGGGCCGCGGAATACTGGAACCCGCTGCTCGCCCGCCAATTGAACGGCGAGCCGGTACCGGAGACGGACCCGGTCATCCAGGCCGATCCGACCCCGGAAGGCGGCAACCCCGGACGCTTCAGGGTGGTGACACCCGAAGGCCTACAGGTGATCGAAGGTTTGTTGTTCCCCCGATACGATACCGCCAGGCGGCAGGAGCTGCTCGACCTGTTGCGACGCATCCGGGTGACCGACGGCTGGTACCTGAGGTATTTCGGTGGTGTGGGTTTACTGCCGGGACAAGTTTTCGACGCGGCCAAGCTGGAGGTCTTCCGGGTGATGTCGCTGGGGGTTACGGGGTTCGACGACCCGCTGACTTTGCGCAGCATGCGGGAATCGGCGGAAGCATTGAAGGGGGTTCGGGATGCGATGGGCGCCTATGGACTCGGGAGCATCACCGACCCGGCGATCGACTATTTATCGGGACATACCGGATTCGATACGTTTGACAGGGCAGCCTTTGTAACGGACTACGCCAATCCCCTGACTACGGCTATCACAAAGGCGGTTTCCAGCCTGAACATACCTGTCATACGGTATAACCGCCTGTTGCGGCAAGACGTTTCCACCCTGTTCGACCGGGACGCTTTCAACCCCGACGCATACCTTCCGGAGGGCGGCGTACCGACCGGCGCGGCGCTGGTGGCTCTCGGCAGAAAGCTATTCTATGACCCTTCGCTTTCGGCGACGGGCACACGGAGCTGCGGCTCCTGCCACCAGCCCGAACAGGCATTTACGGACGGCCTGGTACGTAACACCATCCTGGATAGCCACGATCCGCTCGCCCGCAACACGCCTACCCTGTTGAACGCCGCGCTCCAGCCTGCGTTGTTCTATGACCTGCGCGCGTCTTCGCTCGAGGACCAGATCGAAGACGTACTGCACAATTCGCTCGAAATGCGCGGCTCATTGTCCCGGGCCATGGGTCATTTCGCGGGGGACACCGCTTACCGGCGGCTTTTCAACGGCGCCTTCGCCACGGGCGCGCCCGACACCACTGGCATCGTCAGCGCCTTGGCGGCGTATGTCCGCAGCCTCGTGCGATTGGACAGCCGTTTTGACGATTATATGCGGGGGGAGCCGGGGGCGCTTGACACCATGGAGATCCGGGGCTTCAACCTGTTTATGGGGAAGGCGCGGTGCGGGACCTGTCATTATATACCTTTGTTCAACGGGAACTTCCCGCCGATGTACGACCGGATAGAGGCAGAGGTTATCGGCGTGCCGGCGTCCCGTGGAGCGGGCGTTGTCGACCCCGATCCGGGGCAATTCGGGATACTGCCGGCTTCGTTCCTGCGTCATGCTTTTAAGACTCCGACGGTACGGGAAGCGGGCCGTACGGCGCCGTATATGCACAATGGGGTCTTTTCAACGCTGGCGGAGGTCGTCGACTTCTATAACGACGGCGGTGGGCGCGGGGAAGGTGAAAGACTGGACAATCAAACGTTGCCCGCGGATTCACTACGTTTGACGGCCGGCGATAAAAAGGCGTTGATCCGGTTCCTGGAAAGCCTGAACAGCCGGTAAAACGCGGGCGCTCCGCCGGTGGCGGAGCGCCCGAACGTCGTACGATGCTAAGGAACGTTCTCCGCTCTGGTGAGCGTCCCCTGGGGTGAAAAATAGAGCAGGCAATACGCCTGCAGGAGTGCCCCCACACGGTCATCCACGACCCTGCTGACTTTTATGACATAGGTATGGCCATCCTGTCCAACCTGGTCAAACATGCTGTCCACAGACCAGGCGACATAAGCGCTCTCGTGGAAACCCTTCCGGACAGCGGCGGGAAGGCCCCGCATTTGTCGGATATGAGTCTCGGTACGTATCCAGTCGCCACCCGGTGTATAATATGCCCTCCTGGCAAGATGATCGGTCTTGAACGAGGCAATGAAACCGGCGTTAGTCTTTTCCCAATGTGGCTGACAATTGGGATACCTTGTGCCGAAGGCGTGCCCGACGGCCTGTGGAACATCGGTGGAAGCCTGTGCGGCGACGTGGAGCAGGGACAGCGACAGCACGATCGCGATGATGATTATTCTTTTCATTTCTTGCTTTTTACTGGTGATTAGATATAATGGATCCTTCGTTGATGGTATAATCGGCATGCAAGAGCAAACCGTCACCGGCACGGAGGTCGCCGAAAACCTCGGTCGAATCCCCATGGTCGTTGCCCAGGGTGACGTCTATCCAGCGGGCCTTGCCGTCCTGGTTCAACACGACATACTTATGCTCCGTGGTGGTCACCACAGACGCCTTAGGCACCATGAATGCACGGGCATTCCCGCTGACGGGCAGCTCCACTTCCGCGTACATGCCGGGCTTGAAGACGCCGCCGCGATTCGGCACATCCAATTCGATCGCCTCGGAACGATAAGCGTCGTTGAGTGCACCCGACGCCCGGGAAATAGCCGCGGTAAATTCCTGACCAGGCAGCGCGTTGACTGTGAAATGAACCTTGCCCGTCCGCGACAGCTGGGCGGTATATTGCTCCGGGATGTTTACGAGCAGCCTAAGCAGGTCTTGCCGTTGGAGCACCAGCATGGGTTTGGCGCCTTGCACGCCGGGGCCAACCAGGGCGCCGGGATGAACATTCCGTTCCGAGATGACTCCGGCAAAAGGAGCCGTGACCGTAAGGTAGCGGTACAAGTCCTGCTGCGCTTTGTATTCGGCCATAGCGCCCTCGGCCAGGGCGCTGTCGGCCGTCATCTTGTCCCGTGCTGCCTCCAGGTCGTAATCGGACACCGTTCCCGGGGTGCGGCTGATGACCCGCATCCGGTCGTATTTGTCCTTACTGGCCAGGTAGCCCGCGTGGGCCTGGACATACGACAATTTCGCCGAGGCGATCTTGTCCTCCATTTCCGGAGCTTCCAGCTCCAGCAAAACAGCACTGCCGGAAACCTCCGAGCCACGATCCACACGGACAGACTTCACGAAACCGTTGACTTTCGGGAAAATCTGCACCGACTCGAAGGGCAGCAACAGGCCCGGCAGACGGACCTGGCTGCCGGACGGGTGAGCGTACAGCGACATAAACCGGAAGCTGGGGCGGATTGCCGCGGGCGCCACGGGCGTCTCGCTTGCGGCGGGATTGCACGACTCGACGGCGATCGCCGCGAGCGCAAGCCATACTATAGAACGTACAGTATTCATTGTCGATATGCTTTAAATTGTATCAGGTAAAAGAGATGGGTCTTTTAGCGCGGCCCGGCGTTGAGCCCAGGCATAACACTGGGGTACGATCAGCAGCGCCGCGATCGTGGACGCGATCAGTCCCCCGATCACGGCGCGGCCGAGTGGCGCGGTCTGGTCGCCCGCTTCGCCCATGCCGCTGGCCATCGGGATCATTCCCGCTATCATGGCCAGGGAGGTCATCAGGATCGGCCGGAGACGTATAGAGGCAGCGACGGCGGCGGCTCTTCGTGCGTCACCTCCATAATCCCTCCGTAGGGTCTCGGCGTTGGTAACAATCAGGATCGCGTTGGCGACGGAGACACCCACAGACATGATGATCCCCATATAGGATTGGAGGTTCAGCGTAGAACCCGTGGCCAGCAAGAGCAGCAAGGCGCCCAGTAATACCGCGGGCACAGTGGACAGCACGACCAGCGAAAGGCGGAAGGACTGGAAGTTGGCAGCGAGCAACAAGAAAATGACGATAATCGCGAAGACGAGGCCGCTTTGCAGGCTGCCCAGGGTTTCAGTCAGGAGCCCGGACATGCCTTGGACCGTTATCGACAGCCCTTTCGGCAATGCTCCCAACGACACGATCGACGACTGCACGCGGTCGGTGGCCCGCTGGAGGTCCGCCTTGTACAGGTTGGCGCCGACGGTCAGGTAACGCAGGGGACCCACCCGGTCATATTCCCCGGCACTGGTGTCGATCCGGAAGGTGGCGACGTCCTGGAGAACCACCGAACTGTGTCCCGGTCTCAAGGGGATTTCCTTCAGGTCGTCCAGATCGCGTAACGCGTACTGGGGCATCTGTACCTGCGCCTGCCAGGTAAATGCGCCCTTCTCGTCCAGCCAGAGGTTCTTCTCCGTGAACCGGCTCGTGGCGGTGATCGCCGTCACCGAGTTGATGACGTCGTCGATGTTCAGACCCATTTCGGCGACCTTTGTACGGTCGATCGTAATATTGATCGCCGGAAAATGCAACGGCTGCTTGATATGGACGTCCCGGAGAAAGGGTATCCGCTGCATACCGGACAACAACCGCCTCGCGTAAACAGTGATCGAATCCATGTCCTTACCCGCCACTTGTACCTCTATCGGCGTCGCAGCGCCCTGGCTCATGATCTTCTCCGTCAGCTCGATCGGCTCGAAGTCCAACCGTACCTCAGGGAAATCCCTTGCTACCGTCTCCCGGACAGCCTCCTGGAAAGCGTCCTTGTCCGGCTTATAGCGTTCATCTACGGCGAACTGCAAGGTCGCCTCCTGAGGACCATTGTTCTCGATGTACAGGTTGGTGGTCGCGAAGTTGCTCGGGATAGTGCCGGCATACGCGGATGTGACGGAGATATGATCGTGCGTAAGCGTGTCCAGGATACCGATCACATGGTGAACCATGTCCTCGGTGCGCTCCACGCGGGTACCGTCGGGGAGCTTCAGCTTCAGCTGGTACTGTCCCGTATTTGTCTTGGGGAGCAGGTCCTTTCCGATCCAGAGAAAGCACAGGGCCGCCAGGCCAAGCACGGGGACCAGGTAAAGTATGACGTTCCGTGGACTGTGGGGGATGACCCTGTTCAACAGGCCCAGAAATCGCAGCTTGAGCCGTTCGAAAAAGTCGTTCTTCTCCGGTTCCTTTACCTGGTGTTCGAGGTGGGTATTGACCTGCCGGGTTTCATCCTCGTCCATCGCCTGGGCGGCCCTGGCGTGCGGTTTCCCGTGGTGATACTGGTACCTCTCCGCCTTCAACAGTCCGTTTGACAGTATCGGGACCAGGGTCTGCGCGAGGATATAGGATACGATCATCGCAAACCCTATGGACAATGACAGGGGAAGGAACAGCGCCCTGGGAACCCCCTGCATCACGAAGGAAGGTGCGAACACGGCAATGATACATAGGAGGATCAGCAGCAGGGGAAAGGCTACTTCCGCGCAAGCGTCGTAAATCGCGTTCCGCTTGGGTTTCCCCATTTCCAGGTGTTGGTGGATGTTCTCGATGGTAACGGTAGCCTGGTCCACCAGGATGCCGATGGCCAGCGCCAGGCCGCTAAGGGTCATGATGTTGATTGTTTGCCCCGCCAGTTTCAGACAGAGAACCGCACTCAGGATGGACACCGGGATGGTGACGACGACCACCACGCAGCTTCGCCAGTCCCGCAGGAACAACAGTACCATTAACCCGGTAAGGAGGGCGCCTATTACACCTTCGGACACCAGGCTTTTGACGGCATTGATGACAAAAACCGACTGGTCGAATACATAGGAGATATGCACGTCGTCCGGCAGGAGGGCCTGCATGGAGGGTATCTTCGCCTTCAACCCCTGGACGACCTCCCACGTGGAGGCGTCCTGGGTTTTCACGACGGCCATATACACCGACCGTTTCCCGTTGATCAGCGCATACCCGGTCGTCCAGTCCATGTCGTCCTGGACCGTACCGACGTCTCCTATGCGGACAGTATTGATACTGTCGGAATTGATTGGAATGTCGGCAAAGTCCGAGACGTTTTTTGCCAGCGAATTCACGGTCGTCAGGTACACGCCGTTCCCGATCATGATGTTCCCGGAAGGCGCAATCCGATTGTTCTTCGCCAGGGCCGCCACGACCTGTTCCGGGTCGAGGTTATGGCTCCTCAGCTTATCGGGGTCGATGTTGAGCGTGATTGTCCGCTCGTTGGACCCGATCGGGGGAGGGGCGGATAGACCGGGCACGGTGGAAAACATCGGACGGATACGGGTCGAAACCAGGTCGTTGATCTGCCCCATGGACTCCGTTTCGCTGGTGAAAACCAACGAGCCCACGGGCAGCGACGATGCGTCGAAACGGAGGATTTGCGGGGGCACCGCGCCAGGCGGGAAGAACTTCATCGCCCGGTCAAGGTTCCAACCGACCTGCGCGGAAGCCTCCGCCATGTTGGTGTTGTCGAAGAACATCAACTTTAGCACCGTCAACCCCTGGATATTCCGGCTGCTGATGGATTTGATGCCGTTCACGAACAGGAACTGGTTGAGCAGCCGCGTCGCGAAAAAACCCTCCATCTGCTGGGGTGTCATCCCGCCATACGGCTGGATGACATAGATCGTGGGGAGGTTCAGGTTGGGGAATATGTCTATCGGTATGGTTCTTATCGCCAGGAAGGAGCTTAAGAAGACGGCCCCGACTATTACCAGGGACGTCACCGGCCTCCTGAGCGAGCTGGATACAAGACTCATGGATCGTGTCAGTTTAGATTGTCGATAAAGGCGTCGAGGCGATTGCCGAGGCCGGCCTTGACGCTGAGGAGTTGCAAGAGTTGATCCTGGGTGATGACATAGCTCGTCTCACTGCGCCTGAGCACATAGAGGGCGTTGGTCACGTCGATCAGCGTTGCCATTCCACCCTTGTACAACGCCAGCTGTTGACCATAGGCCTCGAGCGCCGCCGCGCGTTGCACACGCAGATCCTGGAGCTGCCGGACCGCAGTGGCATAGGAGGCGCTGGCCAGTTGGATGTCCTTGTCCAGGGCCAACTGTTCGTCGGCCAGGGCGTCCTTGCTGGCCTCCGCCGCAAATCCGCCCGCCTTCAACCGGTCGTGGCGTTTCTTGATATCGAACACGTTGTAGGTGATGGATAAGCCCACCAGGTAGCTATAGCGTTGATAGCCGAACCCATCGGCAAAGTCGCCATAAGCCCCGTCGGGGCCGACGCTGGAACTGCGGGACCAGCCCGCCGCCTCCAGCCCGACGGTTGGGAGGTATTCCCTCGCTATGGTCTTGTTTTCCGCCACGGTTGCCCTGTATCGCGCCTGGTAACCCGCCAGCAGCGGGTGGGTGACCGGCACGTTTTCTACCGGTTGGAGCAATCCCGCAGAGACGGTCTGCAAGTGTTCGGGCAGGAGCGTATCGGGCGTAACCCCCGCGGTGTCCAGACCGGTAAACCGGGAAAGCGCTATCTTATCCGACGTGAGGTCGCTCTGCGCCTGTTCGAAGGCGAGCAGCGCATCGGCAAATTGGGCGGCGGCGGTAACGCTGTCAACCCCTGGCCGGAGACCTCCGGCGGCGATGGCTCGGATGGCCACGAGGATGGCTTCGTTACGGGAGACGTTATCCCTCTCCACTTCCACCAGCCGGGCTTTTTTCAATGCATCCAGATACAGGCCCGCTACCTCCATCGTCAACAGGTATTTATCCCGGTCGAGACCCGTCCTGGTGGCTTCGAGGTCGGTCAGCGCCTGGCGCTCGAGCGCGTTGTAGTAACCGAAGCGATAGACGTTCCATTGGAGGAAGGTCGTCGCTACGTTCCCCGAGTTCGCCTGCCAGACGTTGGTTGTAGCCACGCCGCCCACGGTCGAGGGCACGATGCCCATACCGAAATAGGCGCTGTTGACGGAATTGTTGGTTCCCGCGGTCCACTGCTCCTGAAGGGTCAATGACGGCAGGCGCTGGTCTTTGGCGAGGGTGACGCCAGCCTCGCTGTTTTCTATTTCGGCCTGGCGTTGTCGGATCAAAGGGTATTCGCTCAATGTCCGGCCTATCGCTTCTTTTAAGGACAATACCTGGGCCTGTCCGCTGGCAGGCACGACCAGGAGCGCGTACAAAAGCACGCGTGTCGCACACCCCCTTGGGTGCGCCCAATCTTGTTTAGTCATGAGGGAAAAAGACTTACCTGAAGCCCTATCGGGCTTCCATTTCGTGATGAATTACGTTAACGGCTAATTGGGGTATCAGCCCAGGCAGGGAGGGCCCCTGAAAATACCGTATCGCGCCTGGTTTTGAACGCAGCTGACAGCATGGATGGGATAAAAGACCGGACGGTCGGAGGGAACCGCTACCGGGAGCTCACAGACCGGGTTTGCCGGCAGGCAGTAGGTAAGTCCTCCCCTTTCCATGTACCGCTTGTAATAACGGAACATGGTAGCCGAGCCATGTTTGTGCGTGACCTTTGCCTCCTGTAGCGCCGTCGGTTGGCCGGGATAGCCCCAGCCGCTGACATCGTAGGTGCCATGATTGACAACCGGCGCCTCGGTAAAAAGCCTCCCATAGGCGAGGGCCGAGAGGATCGACACCGCCGCAAGAAAAAACACCGATTTCCAGGTATGCCTCATATGGAAAAAGTGGAGACCCCCAAAAATAGCGGAAAAATGCATTTGCGCTACACCATCCAAAACGTTAAATAACCATTGGTAGTAGGCCTTTCTCCCAGCCGCCCGGGGCCTACGAAATCGTACTGCCGGGGGCGATGTCCAGTTGGGGGTTGATAAAGTGGAGCTTGCCACCCGGGTCTTCGGCCATGAGGATCATCCCATGGCTTTCCACGCCCATCATTTTGCGCGGGGCGAGGTTGGCCACGACGGTTACCTGCTGGCCGATCAACGCAGCCGGGTCGAAATGCTTCGCCACGCCGGACAGGATCGTCCGCTGTTCGACGCCGAGGTCGACGGTGAAGCGGAGGAGCTTGTCGGACTTCGGCATCTTTTCGGCCGTCAGGATCTTGCCGACGCGCAGGTCGAGCTTGGCAAAGTCGTCGTAGACGATCGTGGATTTGACCTCGGGGAGTGGTGTCGGTGCGGCGGGGGCGGCCGGGGCGGGGGCCGTCGCGGCAGCGGATGCCACGAGCCCCGCGCGGAGCTTCGCGACCTGCGCCTCGACCTGGGCGTCCTCGATCTTGGCGAAGAGCAGCTCCGGGGGGCGAAGGCTGTAGCCGACGGACAGCAACTTCGTTTTGCCCGCGTTCTCCCACTCCAGCATCTTATCCACCGTCTTCATCATATGACTCATTTTGCGGGCGGAGAAGGGGAGGAAGGGGTTGATCAGGATCGCAAGGTTGGCGGTCAGCTGGAGGCATACGTGCAGACAGTTGTCGATCTTTTTCTGCGCGGTCGGATCGGTCGGGAGGTCGCGGGCGACGATCCAGGGTTGTTTTTTCTGCAGATATTTATTGCCTTCGCTCGAAAGGGCGATGACCTCGGACAGGGCCTCGCGGAAACGGTAGGTCTCCAGCGCGGCTTCGACGCGGGTCCTGGTCAGCGCCGGGGCCTCCAGCATGGCGCGGTCCTCGTCGTCGAGGACGTCGGCGTGGAGCGGTGGCACCTTACCGCCGCACAGCTTGTGCATCATCACCATAGTCCGGTTGACGAAGTTGCCGAATATGGCGACCAGTTCGCTGTTGTTGCGCGTCTGGAAGTCCTTCCACGTAAAATCGTTGTCCTTGGTCTCGGGGGCGTTTGCGCAAAGCACGTAGCGCAACACGTCCTGGCCGTCGGGGAAGTCGCGCAGGTACTCGTCGACCCAGACAGCCCAGTTACGGCTGGTGGACACCTTCTCGCCCTCGATGTTGAGGAACTCGTTGGCGGGGACGTTGTCGGGCAGGACAAAACCGCCGTGCGCCTTGAGCATGCTCGGGAATATGATGCAGTGAAAAACGATGTTGTCCTTCCCGATAAAGTGCACCAGCTTGGTATCCCCTTTACACCAGTAGTCGGCCCAGTCGGGCGTGAGCTCCTTGGTGGCGCTGATATACCCGATGGGCGCGTCGAACCACACGTACAGCACCTTCCCCTCCGCGTCCGGCAGCGGCACCTTTATCCCCCAGTTGCTGTCCCGTGTCATCGCCCGGGGCTGCAGCCCGCTGTCCAGCCAGCTTTTGCACTGGCCGTACACGTTGTTTTTCCAGACATCCTTTTTCCCCTCCACGATCCATTCCTTCAGCCAGGGCTCGTATTGCTGGAGCGGGAAGTACCAGTGCTTTGTTTTTTTCAGGACCGGCGTGGCGTCGCTCAGGGCGCTGCGCGGGTTGATCAACTGGTCGGGGCTGAGTGAAGAACCGCACCGTTCACACTGGTCCCCATAGGCGTTGGGGTTAGCGCAAACGGGACAGGTACCGATGATGTAGCGGTCCGCCAGGAAGGTCTTTTTCTCCTCGTCGTAGTATTGCTCGCTTTCCTTTTCCTCGAAGAGTCCGTCGTCGTACAATTTTTTAAAGAAAGCGGAGGCCGTCTCGTGGTGAACGGGGTTCGACGTCCTGGAATAAATATCGAAGGAGATGCCCATCCGGGCAAAGCTGTCTTTGATGATCGCGTTGTATTTATCCACCACCTGCTGGGGCGTGATCCCTTCCCTCATGGCGCGGATGGTGATGGGTACGCCGTGTTCGTCGCTCCCGCAGATGAACTTGATGTCCTGTTTGCGGGCGCGTTGATAGCGGACATAGATATCCGCGGGTAGATAGCAGCCGGCCAGGTGGCCGATGTGAACGGGGCCGTTGGCATACGGTAGGGCGGCCGTAACCAGATAACGCTTGAATTCAACCATGCGCGAAGTTACCCAAAAGTGCGGAGGGTCCCAAAAGCCCGTGACGCCCAAAGGCCAAAAGCGCTGCGATTCCCCTAATTTTATCGCATGAACCGCAAAGATTTCGTGAGTAGCCTGCTCCCCCTGGCTATGCTGGGCGCCGACTGGAAAGACCCCGACCCCGTCACCGTCCCCCCCTATCTGAAAACCGGCGACACCATCGGCATCACCTGCGGTTCCGGCCCCATAGACCTCAAGGAAATACAGCCGTCCATCGCCGTGCTCCAAAGCTGGGGCTACCAGGTCCGGATCGGGGACACCATAGGGAAAAAAGACGGCATGTTCGGCGGCACCGACGAGGAGCGAACCAAGGACATACAAACCATGCTCGATAGCCCCGACTTGCAGGCCATCCTCTTTGCCCGGGGCGGGTACGGGATGGTGCGGATCATCGACAGCCTGGACTTTACGCGTTTCAAGTCGTCCCCGAAGTGGTTGATAGGTTTCAGCGACGTCACCGTGATTCACGCCCATGTCCACCGGAACTGTCGCATCGCGACGATACACAGCAAGATGTGCAACAGCTTTCCTGACGTCTACGACAAAGCCGAACCCATCATCAGGGACTGTATCGACTCCATTGGTAAAACGTTGAGGGGAGAACAGATGAATTACCTGGCCCCTTATTCCCCGCTGAACCGGCCGGGCAGGACCGAGGGCCAGCTCATCGGCGGGAACCTGCGCACCCTCGAAAACCTGGCAGGCACCGCATCGGACATCGACACCACCGACAAGATCCTCTTCATCGAAGACGTGGAGGAATACTACTACAACCTCGACCGGATGCTCTGGAGTTTCCGGAGGACCGGGAAGCTGCAAAAGCTCCGCGGCCTGATCGTGGGCGGGTTCAACCGGATGATGGACGACCCCAAGGAGCCCATGGGCAAAAACCACTACGACATCGTTACCTTCCACACCAAGGACTTTACCTATCCCGTTTGTTTCGACTTCCCGGTCGGACACCAAAAGGATAACTACGCGCTGCGTTGCGGACAGATGCACCAGCTCGATGTGTCACGGGACGGGGTCCGGTTAACCAGCATCGCATGATATTCCCTCCCTACCTCCAACCGGGCGATACCATCGGCATCGTTTGCCCCGCGGGCCAGATGGAGGCCGCCAGGGCGCAGGATTGCATCGACACCCTCCAGGCCTGGGGATACCGGGTGCGCGTAGGACGTACCCTGGGTCACGCCTGGCACTATTTTTCCGGGACCGACCAGGAGCGGCTGGACGACCTGCAGGCCATGCTTGACGACCCGGAGGTAAAGGCAGTCCTTTGCGGCCGGGGCGGCTACGGGACCAGCCGGATCATCGACCGGCTCGACTTTACCGCCTTCCGTCGGGCGCCCAAATGGGTGATCGGCTTTAGCGACGTCACCGTCCTCCATGCCCATCTGTATACTTTTTGCGGGACAGCATCCCTCCACGCACCGATGGCCGGCGCCTTCCAGGGCGAAGGCGCGGCGGGCGCCTCGGTGGCGTCGCTCAAAGCCGCCCTGGAAGGGGGAAAAGCCGCCTACACGGTCGCGACGCACCCCGCCAACCGGGAAGGCCGCGCGGAAGCACTGTTGGTCGGCGGGAACCTGACCCTCCTGGCGCACCTGGTCGGATCGGTCTCGGACATCCCCACCGACGGCGTCCTGCTGTTCATCGAGGACATAGGCGAATACCGGTACAACCTGGACCGCATGCTGATCCAGCTCCAGCGGGCGGGTAAGCTGGAAGCCCTGGCCGGGCTTGTCGTCGGCGGTTTTACCGACCTCAAGGACACCGTCGTGCCCTTCGGACAAAGCGTGGAAGAAATGATCCTGGAAAAGGTAGGCGCGTATGGGTATCCGGTCTGTTTTGGTTTTCCCACCAGCCATCACGGTGACAACTATGCGCTCAAGGTCGGCGGCCGCTACCGGCTGGACATCCAGGACGCGGGCGTCACCCTGGGTGAAATATAAATCCCTATCTTTAGCCCCCTTTTATGAAGCTACTGATACGGAAATCCAATTCTTTTATAAAAGACCTGCTCCTGGCGTCCAGGGTAGGCATCCTCTTTGCGCCCTTCCGGCACGCCCTCCGGTTCCTGTTGAATTTTTCGCTCCTGTCGTCCTGGATCGCCAAGCACAACAAGGCCGTCGCCTACACTACCTGGTACAAGCCCTTCCGCAACTATACCGACCGCGAAAAACTACACCAATACGTCGTCGACCACGAGCAGCTCGCCACGCGCCCCGTCCACTACTTCGAGTTTGGCGTCGCGGGGGGTTACTCCTTCCGGTGGTGGCTGAGCCATTGCACCCACCCGGGATCGGCCTTCTTTGGCTTCGATACGTTCGAGGGGTTGCCGGAGGACTGGCACTTTTTTAAAAAGGGGGAGATGGCCTATGACGTGCCGCAGCTGGAGGACACGCGCGCCCGTTTCCTCAAGGGCATCTTCCAGGACACGCTCCCGCCCTTCCTGGAGGAATATCCCCGTCGAACCGACGCGGTGCGGGTGATCCATATGGACGCCGACCTATATTCCTCCACGCTCTTTGCCCTTACGGCGATGGCGCCCTTCCTCAGGAACGGGGACGTCGTCATGTTCGACGAGTTCAACGTACCCAACCACGAGTTTGCCGCCTGGAACGAGTTCGTCAAGTGCTACTACGTCAAATACGAGGTGCTGGGGTCCGTCAACAATTATTACCAGACCGCCATCAAGATCGTTAAATGAGCCTGAGAGAAACCTTGCTACGGATATTGGGGGAAAAACGATACCTGTCCACCCTCTCCTCCACCTTCCAGGTTCTGCACCGGAATGGCTGGCTGAACAAGTCATTTTACCGGGACGTTTATTTCCTGAGGGAGCACATCCGCCCCGGGGATGTATGTATCGACATAGGCGCCCACCTCGGTTATTATACGTTCGAGCTGTCCCGCCTGGTCGGTCCCTCCGGCTCCGTATACGCCGTCGAGCCCATTTCGAAATTCAACGCCGTGATCGAGGCGCACATGGGCGGCCGCACCAATATCCACCTGCTAAAGGTGGCGCTGGGCGGCGACAGCGACACCGTCGAAATGGGTATTCCCCAGGTCGGCGCCCGCAAGCGTTTCGCCTACGCCAAGATCATTGAAAAGACCGACGATTTCAACTACGTGGAAACGGAGCGCATCCGCAACGAGGATCCAAACACGCTCTTCGGGAACCTGCCGAAGATCGACTTCATAAAGTGTGACGTGGAGGGTTTTGAGGTCCGGCTGTTCACCAAGATGCTGCCCACCGTAGCGAAATACCGGCCCAGGATCGTATGCGAGCTGCTGTCCACGGTAGACCGGGCGGACCTGGCGCGTTTGGTGGCGCCGCTCGGGTATGGGTGCTACGCGCTGGAAGGCGGGCGCTGGCACAAGATCGACGCCTACAGCGACGTCACGTACTTTCCGCACAATTACTACTTCCTGACGGCAGAGTACGCGCGCGACTCACCCCTCGTGGTTCACGCGCCGTAGGCGCAGGTGCGACACCGGCGTCACGATCAGCGGGAACTTCTCCACGGTAACGTACGTTGGGTCGAGGCCAAAGCCCCTTTCCTCGGACAGCGAAATTTCCTTCAGGTAAAAATACGCCCGCATGATGACGCGCTCCCAGAAGGGCAGCTCGTTGTCGTGGGACAGGAACTTCTCCAGCACGATAAACTGGAAATCCCCCACCACGTTGTTGCGCTGGAGGGACTCGTACCGGCTCACGATATTGACCTCCTTGTTGAGCACCATGTCCTCGACCACTTTACGGAACATCAGCTGGATGCGCTGCTCCACCCGGAACCCGAACCGGAACTCGACGCGGATCACCTCGTTGGGGATGATCGTATCCACCACGTATTCGCAGGTATAAGGGTCGTCCAGGATTTCGACGTGCACGAACCAGTATATATCCGCCCGTTTTGGCTTCCGGTTGAGGATCGAGTACATGATCTTGTGCTCGATCTCCTTGGGGTTGTTGGCACTGGTCATAAACACCAGGTGGGTGGAATACTTGGTGACGGTCATGTCGTTGGACAGCTCCTGGAGCATCGGCAGGTAGTGCTCCAGCCGGACGAACTCCACGTACCGGTTTTTGATCTTGCGGGACCGGAACCAGACGTACATCACCAGGAACAAGAGACCGCCCACGATCACGGTCACGAAGCCGCCATGGGGGAACTTCTCCAGGTTGGCGTACAAAAAGCTCAGTTCTATGGTCAGGTAAACGATGAGGTATAGGTAGATCCATCGTTTCCTGACGCGCCTGGACACCAGGAAGTTGGCGAACAGGATCGACGTGGCCAGCATACACAGCGTGATGGCCAGGCCGTAGGCCGCCTCCATGTTGGACGAGGAGCGGAAGTAGGCTACGATGCCGCAACAACCGATGAACAGGAGGACGTTGATCCCGGGGATGAACAGCTGTCCCCTTTCCTCGGTGGGGTAGTTGATCTTCAGCTTAGGCCAGAGGTTGAGCCGCATGGCCTCGCTGATCAGCGTAAACGACCCGGAGATCAGCGCCTGGCTGGCGATGATGGCCGCCATGGTAGCGATGATGTTGCCGGGGACCTTGAACCAGTCCGGCATGATGGAGAAAAAGGTATTCTGCAGCGGTACCGCCGAAGGGAACCGGACAAGGAAGTGTGCCTTTTGGATCAGGTCGTCATTGGCGAAGATCATCCCGCGGTGCGCCATCAGGTACGCGCCCTGACCGAGGTAATTCAGGATCAGGCAGGTTTTGACGAATATCCACGATATCCGGATGTTGCCCCGGCCCACGTGGCCCAGGTCCGAATACAGGGCTTCCGCCCCGGTGGTACAAAGAAAAACGGCGCCCAACAGCCAAAAGCCCCCCGGGTATTTTGTCAGCAGCACGATCGCGTAGTGGGGGGAAAGCGCCTTGAATATGCCCCAGTCGTCGGAAATATGGCTCAACCCCAGCACAGCCAGCATGACAAACCAGATAAACATGATCGGGCCGAACAGCTTCCCGATGTTCATGGTCCCGAACTGCTGCATAAAGAACAACACCACCAGGATCCCCAACACGATGTACATGATGGTGGTCTGATTGATGTCCGCAAAACGGGGGATTTGCCGTAGCCCCTCCACGGCGGAGGTCACGGTGATCGGCGGCGTGATCATCCCGTCCGCCAGGAGCGCGGCGCCCCCGATCATCGCCGGGAAGGCCAGCCACTTCCGCCGCCTGCGCACCAGGGCATACAACGAGAAAATACCACCCTCTCCTTTGTTGTCAGCCTTGAGCGTCAGGATCACATACTTCACCGTCGTCTGTAGCGTGAGCGTCCATATGATACAGGAAAGGGAGCCGAGGATAAGGTCTTCGCTGATGACACGACCGTTGATGATGGCGTTGAAAACATAGAGCGGAGAGGTGCCGATGTCGCCATAAATAATCCCCAGTGCTATCACTAATCCAGCCGCCGAGACGCTGTTTAACGTTGTCTTCCTCAAGGTTGAGAATGTTGGTTATGGTGCTTAAAGGTAGGCAAAACCGCTAGAACCAAAGAAGACTCCCGTCTCCATAGCTTAAAAACCGGAAATCATTATCCAGGGCGTAGCGATAGACTTTTCGCCAGTCGTCCCCCAGCAAGGCGGCCACGAGCAGGAGCAGGGTCGAACCGGGCTGGTGGAAATTGGTTACCAACCCGTGCGCGATCCGGGGGCGGTAACCCGGCGCGATCAACAGCTGCGTCTGTGCGATCAGTCGTTCGCCCATGCGCCCGAGCAGCGCGTCCAGCGCATCCCGCCTTGCCATGTCTTGCGGGAGCGTATCATATATTTCCCACTGGGTCAGCGGCTCATCGGTGCCCTTCACCCCCATCCAGTACAAGCTTTCGAGCGTCCGTAAGGCTGTCGTGCCCACCCCCACCACCGGTCCTTCGTGGGCCCGCAGCCGCTCCACGAACGCCCGCGTCACGTCGATCCACTCCGCGTGCATCACGTGCTCCTCCATGCGTTCGGCCTTTACCGGTTTGAAGGTGCCCGCGCCTACGTGCAACGTCACGAAATCGGTCGTCACGCCCTTTTTACCGAGCCGCCCCAGAAGGTCCTGTGTAAAGTGCAACCCCGCGGTTGGCGCCGCGACCGATCCGTCGAAGCGCGCATAGACCGTTTGATACCGCTCCGCGTCGAGCTCCTCCATCGACCTGTTCAGATACGGGGGCAGCGGAACGAGGCCCGCCCGGTGGAGCATCCCGGCGAAATGCAGGTCTCCGGGCGTCCAGCGAAACCGGACCCGGTACCCATCGGGGACGGTCCCCAGTTTTTCCACCTCCAGACGGAGACCATTCTCCCAGGTCCGCACGAGCGGTCCCGTTTTCCACTTCGCCGCGCCCCCCACGAGACACTTCCAGGTCGCGCTCCCCTGTTGCATCATTGCCCGGGAAGGCTCCGCATCCAGGGGTTCCAGGCAAAAGATTTCGATCTGTCCCCCGGTCTCCTTCCGGAAGAGCAGACGGGCCTCGATGACTTTCGTGTCGTTGAAGACCATCAATGCGTCACCGGGAATAATCCCCGGCAGGTCCCGATACCGCGCCTCCGTGATCGCCCCGCCCTCGTAAACGAGCAGCTTCGAGGCGTCCCGCTCCCCAAGGGGGTATTGCGCCACCCGGTCTTCGGGCAGGTCGTAGGTATAGTCCCCGATACGCAGGTCGCGCGGACCTTTTGCGCTGCTATGGGCCCCGTCGGGCCCCGCCTTTTCGTCCATGCCGTAAAGGTAGGATCGGGCGCGGATTTTCACTATCTTCCGATATGCACCTCGCGTTATTGCTTTTGCTGCTCCATGCTGCCACGCCGACCGTCCGGCAGGGTCCACCCGGGGATACCATCCGCATCTTCATGCTGCAACCCGGCTACCGGTTGGCGCTGCGCGACAGCGTATACCTATGCCGGACGACCGGACAGCTCAGGACATTCCTGAGGCAACACGCAAGGGTTATCACCCACGCATCCATAGAGACCGCCCCTGAAGAGACTGTCGATTCGGTTATGGATTTGATGGAGCTGTTGCACAGGCGCCACATCCGGGTGGTTGTAACAACAAGGGGCTGACACCTGGTCAGCCCCTACCACAACTACAAAAAACGCACGTGCCTGAATGAGTTGGCGCCAAAGCGCCCACGGATATAGGTTACGGTTCCTTGATCGACTTTTGTCCCGGACGCGGCGGGTGGCGCGCACCCCCGGGGCGTCTGCGCTCGCGCGCTAGTCCGGCTTCTTTCCCTCCAGGAAGGTGTTGATCGTGCTGATCTCCGCCTTATTGTCTTCTGAAGGCTTCACGGTATAATTGCTGTAGAAATTCTCAATCGAGTTCACCGTGTTATACAACTCCATGTTCCGGCGCATATAGGCGGGCACCGCCTCGAATTCATTGCCGGCGTCCTGGGCGTTGACGTTGAACGACAGGTTGCGCAGCTTTTGCAGACGCTCGGCGGCCTTGCGGCGCTGCTCGTCCATTTCATCGGCGCCGAGCGGCGTAGCTTCGTGCGCCGGCGGCAGGATCGGGTTCTGGCGAACGGGCGGCTCCTGGCGAACGGGCGGTTCCTGGCGGGTGGGCGGCTCCTGACGGGCGGCCGGTTCCGGGCGGGCGGGCGGCTCGTTCTTGATCACCAGCTGCATATCGAAGGTGGGTGTCTCTTCGGGAAATACCGGTGACGCCTTGGGCGCTTCCTCGCCGTCCTCATAGATATTGGACGGCCGCGACAGGAATCCACGCTGACCGGGACGGGGCGTCTCTTCCTTGGGAGGCTCGACGGGCGGCATGACGGTACGCGTTGCTCCGGGGGCCGCGCTCCGCACCGGCTCGATATACGGCGCCTTCCGGACGGGCTCGACAGGCGGCTTTGCCGGTTCGGGCTTTATGGGCTCGGGTTTGACAGGCTCCGGCGTGGGATCCGACAGGGTAAACCTAATGGGTTC
Organism: Dinghuibacter sp.; assembly: GCF_035492835.1. Lineage (NCBI taxonomy): Bacteria > Pseudomonadati > Bacteroidota > Chitinophagia > Chitinophagales > Chitinophagaceae > Dinghuibacter > Dinghuibacter sp. Next base: position 15,853 of record NZ_DATJIY010000064.1, on the reverse strand, counting down.
CTCCGGCTGCGCCGGTTTGGCGGGTTCGGCGACGCGGCTCATAAAAAATCCGGCTGCCGGGGCCTCGGCCACTTTTGGCTCGACCAGCGTCGGGGCCATTTCGTCGGGCGCTACGGGCGCGGTTGCCACAGACGCCGTGGAAGCGGTTGCCACGGGCGCAGCGGGCATGGTTGCTACGGGCGCCGGCGCGGCCTCGGGGAACAGCGCCTGCTGACCGTAGTGCTGCTTTTCGGCCTCCATATTCAGCGTCATCATGATCTTCTCTTCAGTGGCAGGGCGGTGGGTGGCGGCCTGTTCCGCGGCAACCGCCTCTTCCGTGTGGTCGAAGCCGGTAGCGATCAGGGTAATACCAATCTTGCCCTGGAGGGTGTTGTCGTACCCCAGACCCATGATGACATCGGAGTTGGAACCGGCCTGGCTGAGCAGGTAGTTCTGGATGATATCGACCTCGTCCATGGTGAACTCGTGTTCGCCCTCGGCGGAGTTGATGTTGATGAGTATCCATTTGGCCCCGCGGATGTCGTTGTCGTTGAGCAGGGGGGAATTGAGGGCCTGCTCGATGGCACGCTGGGCACGGTTGTCGCCTTCGGCGGCGCCGCTGCCCAGGATAGCCACGCCTCCGTTGCGCATGACCGTGCAAACGTCGGCGAAGTCGACGTTGATCTGCCCGGTGCTGTTGATGACGTCGGTGATACACTTGGCGGCCGTGGCCAGGACGTTGTCCGCCTTGGCGAAGGCCTCCTTCATCTTCAGATTACCATACTGGTGCCGCAGCTTATCGTTGCTGATGATGAGCAACGTGTCGACGTTCTCCTTTAGCCGGCTGATACCTTCCTCCCCCTGGAGGATACGCTTCTTGCCTTCATAGGCAAAGGGCGTGGTCACGATCCCTACCGTGAGGATACCCATCTCTTTACAGATACGGGCTACGATGGGCGCGCCCCCGGTGCCGGTGCCACCGCCCATGCCGGCGGTGATGAACGCCATCTTGGTGTTGACCTCGAGGATGCGCCGGATCTCCTCCAGGCTCTCTTCGGTCGCCTGGCGCCCGATCTCGGGATTGGCGCCGGCCCCCAGCCCCTGGGTGAGGTGGGGCCCCAGCTGTATCTTGTTGGGCACCTTGCTGTTCGAGATAGCCTGTGCGTCGGTGTTGCAAATGATGAAATTTACCCCCTCTATGCCCTGGCCGTGCATGAAATTCACGGCGTTGTTCCCACCGCCACCGATACCGATGACCTTTATGATGGAAGACTTTTCCTTGGGCAAATCAAAATGGATCATACTCGCTGTTTTTGCGCTGCAACCCCCGGTTGCAGTGGTTAGTAAATAAAATGGTTAGTAAGTAACGGGCACAGGGTACGGGGGTTTTTTATAACTGACTGTCTTCTTCTTCCTTGAACAGGTCGATCAGGCCGTCCTTGATCGAATCCATAAAATTCTTCAGGTTCTTTTTGCGTTTCTTGACCTTGACGGCGCCTATCCCTTCTTCACGGTCGATCATCACCTCGGTCGTATCGGGCTCTTCCTCCTTGAACGCGCGGACCTTTGTGCCGGTGTTGTGGAGCAGGTTCTCGTGGTTCTCGAACACGTTGTACCCCTTCAGGATAAGACCGATACAAGTGGCGTACATGGGTTTGGCCAGCTCTTCGATGTGACCCGCCGCCAGGTGCTCGTTCGGGTAACCCGTCCGGGCGTTGAGACCGGTGACGTATTCGGTCAGCTGGATCAGGTGCTTGAGCTGGGCGCCGCCGCCGGTCAGGATGACGCCGCCGTTGAGCAGCCGGTTATCCAATCCCACCTGCTTCAGGTGATAGGTCACGAAGTCCAGGATCTCGCTCATGCGGGCCTGGATGATGTGCGCCAGGTTCTTGACGCTGATCTCCTTTGGCGCCATGCCCCTCAGCCCCGGGATAGTGATGAAGGCGTTGCCCTTGGCCTCGTCCGCCAGGGCGGAGCCGAACTGCACTTTCATCTGCTCAGCCTGAGTTTTTAATACGCCCAGCCCGGTCTTGATGTCGTTGGTGATGTTCTCGCCGCCGAACGGGATGACTGCGGTATGCTTCAGGATACCCTCGTAGAATACCGCCAGGTCCGTGGTGCCGCCGCCAATGTCCACGATGGCGACGCCTGCCTCCAGGTCATGCTCGCACATCACCGCCGCGGCCGATGCCAGCGGCTGCAGGACAAGGTCCCGGGTGCGCAGCCCCGCCTTGTCCACGCTCCGGTGGATGTTGCGGATGGCGTTCTTGTCACCGGTGATGATGTGGAAGTTGGCCCCCACCTTCACCCCGCTGTAGCCGATGGGGTTGGGGATGTTCTGGAAGTTGTCGACCGTGAACTCCTGCGGAATGACGTCGATGATCTGGTCCCCCGCCGGTATATAAGTCTTGTACTGGTCGTTGATCAGCTGGTCTATTTCACGCTGACAGATCTCCTCGTCCGTGTTCTGGCGGACGATGTCCCCCCTCGTCTGGAGGCTCTTGATATGATGACCCGCGATCCCTACATAGACCTCGTTGATCTCCAGGTTCGGGTTGGAGGCATAGCAATTTTCCAGGGCCGTTTGGATGGCCTTTATGGTCTGGTCGATGTTCAAAACCATACCATGCTGGACGCCGTTTGAGTTGGCACGACCAAACCCCAGGATCTCCAGTTTGCCATATTCATTTTTCCGGCCCGCTATGGCTGCGATCTTCGTGGTCCCGATGTCGAGGCCGACGATGATGGGTTGTTCGTTATGCATATAATACCGCTGTTTTTTTGTTGCTCATACAATATATAATAGCGGCCTTGCGGCCAGGTGTTTACTAGTCAGTGCCTTTTCGGGGGCATCACCGCCGCCGGCTTCGCGCCCCCCGGTTTCGCGGCCGCGGGCCGCGCGGAGCCGCTTTTCTCACGGCGGAGCGCGGTCTGTGGCTGCGCCGGGACGTCGGAAACAGAGCCCTCCGACGGTTCCAGCGACCGCGTACTATCTATATCCGGCACCAGGTCCCGCGGCACCGGCGCCACGCGCACCGCGGTGTCGCGCATCGCGTTGCGCCCCTGCTCGATCAGCTCACGGAGCAGCGCGGAGGCGCGGGCGGTATCGACGGCGGCACTTTGGCCGTCCCGGCGGACGCCGATCACCTGACCGGCATAGCGGGCGTCGAGCGCGGCGTATTTGTTCCAGCCCACGTGCGGGATCACGCGCTCATAGAATACCCGCAGCCGGTTGAACTTCTGGTCCAGGTCGCTGGTGTCTCCTATCCGGAGGACGTTGTCGCCTATGGACGGCACCAACTCGAACTCCCGGCTATCGGTGACGTCCACCTGCTGGACCATCGACATCCAAAACGGGTTTGCTGCCAGGTACCGGCTCAGCACCGCGATCTCCCGGGCCAGGGCGGTGTCGGTCTTTGTCCAGGTCCGCCGCTGAAGCGGGCAGGAGGTAAAGACCGGCAATTCCACCGGGTAGTTGTCCTTCAGGGGGAGACGACTTCCGTCTCCATCTATATAAAAAGACACGCCCTCATCCGTAAAGAGCCGGGCCACCGGTTCGCGTTCGGTAACCTTGACCCAAAGCACCTGTTTGCTATCAAAGAACAAATCCGCTTTCTTCACCCAGGGGTTGTCGCCCACCTTTTTCTCCAAACGCCGGATCGAGATGTCTCCCGAGGGCGTGCCCACCAGCCGGCGGGAATGCCCGTCGGTCAGTATCGACTCCAGCTCCGCGCTGTCCACCATCCGACGGTCCACACCCCCGATCACGATCCGCACGGCCTTGCAAACGCTGTGGTTCTGGTGCCGGATCGCCGCGATCAGCAGCGTGGCGCAGCCCGCCCCTACCAGCAACCAGACCCCCAGGATAAGGAGGCGCCTGAATTTGCCATATCGTCCGGGCGTCGTCATGCCCTCACATTCAGTTTTTCGGCCACGGGCTCCACAAGCGCATCGATGTCGCCGGCCCCGGCCATAATGATGAGGCGCGGTGAGGCGCCGGCAGGCGCGCCGGCCCAGGCCAGCAACGCCTCCTTACTCATGATCCGCCGGTGAGGATTCTTCATCCGCTCCAAAATCATCCCGCTGCTCACCCCCTCCATCGGCAATTCCCGCGCCGGGTATATCGGTAATAAGATCACTTCATCCGCCAGGTCAAGCGCCGCAGCAAATTCCGCCGCCAAATCGCGGGTCCGGGAATAAAGGTGCGGCTGGAAAATAACCGTACAGGTCCGCTCGGGGAAAAGATCCTTTGCCCCTGCGAGCAACGCCCGCAACTCTTCCGGGTGGTGCGCGTAGTCGTCCACCAATACCACCGAAGGCGTCCGCAAAACGTACTCGAACCGGCGGCGCACGCCCTTGAAGGCGGCTACCGCGTCCCGGATGGCGTGGGACTTGATGCCCAGCTGGTGCGCTACGGCGGCCGCGGCCAGTGTATTCTCGACGTTGTGGCGGCCGCCCATGTGGAGGACGAAGCCCTCCAGCCGGCCACCGGGTACGACGATATCGAAGGCGTAGGCGCCGTCTTCGGCCCGCAGGCCCTCTGCATGCACGGAAGCCGCGGCATCGGCCAGGCTGTAGGTGAGGTGCTGTGACGCGGCGAGCTCCGCACCGCGCGGGAGCCCGTGCTTGCTAAGCAACCACCCACCCGGCTTGATCCGCCCCGCGAAGGCGATAAACGCCTCCTCCATGGCCGCGGCGGTGCCGTAGATGTCCAGGTGATCCGGGTCCATGGCGGTGATGACGGCCAGGGAAGGGTCGAGTTTCAAAAACGAGCGGTCGTATTCATCGGCCTCGACCACGCACACGTCGTTATCGCTGCTCCAGAAGTTGGTGTTGTAGTTCCCGGAGATACCCCCCAGGAAGGCCGTACAACCGTAGCCGCTGTGGCGCAGGATGTGCGCGGTCAGCGTCGTGATCGTGGTCTTGCCGTGGGTGCCGGCGATACAGATGTTAAAGGTGTCTGCCGTGATCCGTTGCAGGACATCGCTCCGTTTCATCAGCGCGACACCGCGATCCCGGTAGTAGGTCAACACCACGCTGGTCGCGGGTATGGCGGGCGTATAGACGACCCATTCCGCGGCAGGGTCCACGGAAGACAGCGCATCCTCAAAGAAAATGCTGGCGCCCTCCGCCGACAACGCGTCCGTCAGTGACGTCCGGCTCCGGTCGTACCCCGACACGCGCGCGCCCCGGGACAGGAAATACCGGGCCAGGGCGCTCATGCCGATGCCGCCTATGCCTACGAAATATATGTTACGCGGTTCCACGTTATTTTACGATCAGTTTTAGTACCTCCCTGGCGATACGCTCGTCGGCGTCCGGTATGGCCAGGGTAGCAATATGGTGCACCAATGAAGCCTGAAGCACAGGGTCCCCGGCCAGTGACAACAAGGTCGGCACGAGCTGCGCCGCCGCCTCGCTGTCCTTGACGATCAACCCCGCCTCGTGCCGCACCAGGTTCATCGCATTGACGGTCTGGTGGTCTTCCGCCGCATAGGGATACGGTACGAACACCACCGGTTTGGCCGCCACGCAGAGCTCGGCGATGGTGGAGCCGGCGCGGGATACCACCACATCGGCCGCGGCATACGCCATCTCCATATGCGTGATGAAGGCCGACGTCCAGACGCCCTTGCGGCTGGCCGCCACCCGGGAAGCCTTTTCTTCATAGAGCTTCCCGGTCTGCCAGATCAGCTGGTAGCCGTTGTCCAGTATACGGTCCAACCCCGCGTCGATGGCCTCGTTGATGCTCCTGGCGCCAAGGCTCCCGCCGGTCGCCAGGATGACCTTGCGCGACGGGTCGAGCTGGAAATAATTGATGCCATCCGCGCGGGTCGCTTTGCTGGCGGCAATGGAATGCCGTACCGGGTTCCCCGTGACGACGATCCTGTCTGCCGGGAAAAACCGATCCATCCCGTCGAAAGCGACGCAGATCGTCCGTGCGCCCCGGCCCAGTATCTGGTTGCTCTTGCCCGCAAACGAATTCTGTTCCTGGATCAGGGTCGGTATTCCGTGTTTCTGCGCCTGCCGGAGCATGGGGAAACTCGCATATCCCCCCACGCCCACCACGACGTCCGGTTTGAATCGGCGCAACACGGACTGCGCCGTGAACAGGCTCTTCACCAGCTTCCAGGGCAGCGAAATATTTTTCCACGGCGCGCTCCGGTTCATCCCCGCTATGTCGAGCCCGACGATCGGGAAACCCGCCTGCGGGACCTTTTCCATTTCCATTTTCCCCTTCGCGCCTACATACAACAACTCCACCTGCGGGTCGAGCCGCACCAGGGCCTGTCCAATGGCGAGGGCGGGGAAGACGTGTCCACCCGTGCCGCCGCCTGCTATGATGACCTTTTTAGGCATATGCTTCCTCCTCTTCTGAATCGATGGCCTCAGGGCCCGTGGCCTCGGAGGCGCCTTCGTTCTGTTCGACATTCCGGCCGACACTCAAAATGATGCCGATGGCCAGCGCCGTAAATAAGAAACTGCTCCCTCCCATGCTCACCAACGGCAACGTCACTCCCGTCACCGGGAAAAGGTTTACGTTCACCGCCATATTGGCCATGGCCTGTATGACAAGCGTAAAACTCAACCCCAGCGCCAGGAAAGCGCCAAAGGCATACGGGCATTGCCGGAATATCCGTATACAGCGTATCAGGAAAACCAGGTAGATAAAAATGATAAGCGCCCCTCCGATCATCCCATACTCTTCGATGATGATCGCATAGATAAAATCGCTGTACGGGTGGGGCAGGAAATTCCGCTGCGTGCTGTTCCCAGGGCCCACGCCCACCCAGCCGCCCTTGGCGATGGCAATCTTGGCCTGTTGGATCTGATACGGGGCGTCGTCTTTCCTGGCGTAGACGAAGTCCTGCACGCGGCCGATCCAGGTGCCGATGCGCCCTTTCGATTTAAGGGTCGTTACGACGCCAGGACGTGAAGCGTCCGCGACGCCGGCTCGCGCGGCCTCGTCGTGATGCCCGTCGTACGTCGCCATCGCTATCCCCACCAGCAGCACCACGGGAATCGCCGCGACGACAATCGTCAACAGGATGTGCGCGATCCGCACCCGCCCGATAAAGCACAACAACAAACCGGTCGCACCGGTCAGCAAAGCCGTCGACAGGTTGGCCGGGGCGATGAGCAGACAGGTGATCGCAATCGGGGTGATGACCGGCAGGAACCCCTTCTTGAAATCCTTGATGACCTCCTGTTTACGGCTAAGCTGGCGGGAAACATACATGAACAGCGCGAGCTTGGCCATATCCGAGGTCTGGAAGGTCATATTGATGACCGGGAGCCGGATCCAGCGGTTGGCGTCGTTGAGGTTGGTGCCGAAGAACAGCGTATAAATCAGCAGAGGTATGGACAACAAGTACAAAATGAGCGCGACGCGGGAGTACACGATGTAGTTCACCCGGTGCGCAAACCAGATAATCAGGATACCCAGCGCAATGAAGGCGAATTGCTTGAACAGGTACACCTCCGTCCGCCCCTTGTACATCTTGTAGGCCAGGGAGCCGGTGGCGCTATAGACGACCAGGAGGCTGGTGACGGCCAGCAAAACGACCATCGTCCAGATCACCTGGTCCCCTTTTGTCCTGTTCAAAAATATGTTCATAGGTTCTTTACTGCTTCTTTAAATTGGTTACCCCTGTCCTCGTAGTTACGGAACAGGTCGAAACTGGCGCAAGCGGGGGACAGCAGCACGACGTCACCTTTGCCGGCCAGCCGGAAGGCTTGTTGTACCGCCTCCTGGGCGCTGGCAGTGTCGACCATGACCGGCACCTTGTCTTCGAGCGCTTCGTGTATCTTGGTGTTGTCCACGCCCATACACACGATCGCCTTGACCTTCTCCTTGACGCCGTCGTACAACAGGGAGTAATCGTTCCCCTTGTCGACCCCGCCCAGGATCAGCACCGTCGGTTTGGCCATGCTCTCCAACGCATACCAGGTGGAGTTGACGTTCGTGGCCTTGGAGTCGTTGATGAACTCCACGCCCCGGATATTGGCGACAAACTCCATCCGGTGTTCCAGGCTCTGGAAGGTCGTTACGGCCTCCCGGATCTTTTCCTTCCGGATACCCATCGTCGCAGCCGCCACACCGGCCGCCATGGTATTGTACTGATTATGCTTTCCCTTGATCGCAAAATCGTCGACGCTCATGATGAGGGGTTCATCCCCTGTCTTGACGTGCATTTCGTGGTTCTTGATAAACGCGCCTCTGCTCGGTTCCTGGTTCATGCTAAAAGGTAATGGGTTAGATAAAAGGTGATATTGCTTCAGGTACTTTACGGTGACCGGGTCGTCCGCGCAATAGATGAAGGCGTCCTCCGGTTTCTGGTTCATGGCTATCCTGAACTTGGACCGGATATAGTTTTCGAATTTGTACTCGTAACGGTCAAGGTGGTCTTCGGTGATGTTGAGGAGCACGGCCACTTCCGGGCGGAACAGGTCGATGTCGTCCAGCTGGAAGCTGCTGATCTCGGCCACGTACACCGGTTTGGGGTCGAGGGCCACCTGTTTGGCAAAGCTGATGCCGATGTTCCCCACCAGGGCGGCGTCGATACCGGCCGTCCGGCAAATGTGGAAGGTCAGCGCCGTTGTGGTGCTTTTGCCGTTGCTGCCGGTGATGGCGATGATCTTGCTATCACCTTTGAAGCGGAACGCCAATTCGATCTCGGAGATCACGGGTATGCCCGCGGCACGGATCTTTTTGACCATCTCGTTTTTCTCCGGGATACCGGGGCTCTTCATGATCTCGTCGGCAGCCAGGATGCGATCCTCCGTATGCCGGCCTTCTTCGTACCGGATCCCGTGCTCTTCCAGTTCCTCCTTGTAGGGTTCCTTGATGGTGCCTGCGTCCGATACAAAAACATCATACCCCTGCCGCCTGGCAAGGATCGCCGCGCCAACACCGCTCTCGGCCGCACCCAGTATGATGAATTTCTTTGACATCAGCGAATCTTTAAGGTTACGATCGCAAAGGCGACGCACAGGATGGTCACGATCCAGAACCGTGTCACTATTTTTGCTTCGTGGTACCCTTTCTTTTGATAATGGTGGTGGAGGGGGCTCATCAGGAATATCCGCCGCCCTTCGCCATATTTTTTCTTTGTATACTTGAAATAGGTAACCTGGATTACCACGCTCAGGTTCTCCATCAGGAAGACCCCGCAAAAGATCGGGATCAGGAGCTCCTTGCGGACGATGATGGCCAGGGCCGCGATGATGCCCCCTAGCGTGAGGCTGCCCGTGTCGCCCATGAACACCTGCGCGGGATAGGCGTTATACCAGAGAAAACCCACACAAGCTCCGATCAGCGCGCCAATAAAGATCGAAAGCTCCCCCAGGTTCGGGATATACATAATGTTGAGGTAGTCCGCAAAAAGGATGTTCCCCGACGCGTAGGCAAAGATGCCGAGGCACACCCCGATGATGGCGCTGACGCCCGTCGCCAGGCCGTCGAGACCGTCGGTCAGGTTGGCGCCGTTGGAGACGGCGATGACGATGACCACGATGATGGCGATATAGAGCAGCCAGCTCAGACCGCGGAGGGCCTGCGGCAGCAGACGGGCATAATTGAACTCGTGGGTCTTGACAAAGGGGATCGTCGTGATGGGCTCTTTGGCCTGGACGAAAACCCTGTCTTTCCCGTTGAACGGACGGTGGATCATAGTCGAATCGGTGGGCGGTTTCTCCCCCGTGAATTCCCGGTATGTTTTCGCGTTGTTGTTGAAGAGCAGGGTCGCGCCCACGGCCACGCCGAGAACGATCTGCCCGAGGATCTTGAACCAGCCCGCCAGGCCATCCTTGTCCCCTTTTTTATAGACCACGCCTTGCTCGCGGGCGATACGCTTGGCGCGGAGTTTCAAATAATCGTCGACAAAACCCACTATCCCCAGCCAAACGGTTCCGAAGAGCATGAGCCGGATATAGGCCTTGTGCAGGTCCGCCAGGAGCAGGGTGGGTACGACGATCGCCAGGATGATGATGATCCCGCCCATGGTGGGTGTACCCCTCTTCTGCTGCTCCCCCGCCAGCCCGAGTTCCCGGACCGACTCCCCGACCTGGCGCCGGAGCAGGATGTTGATCAGTCGTTTGCCAAAAAGCATGGTGACGACCAGCGACAGGATGACCGCCAGCAGCACCCGGAAGGTGATGAACTGGAACAGGGCTCCCCCGGGAACCTTGACCCCGCTGTTTCGCAGCCATTCAAAGAGTTGGTACAGCATATTATTTTTCTAGTAGTGCAAACAAATCGCGCAACACCGCTTTATCGTCGAAGGGATGTTTCACCCCCTTTATCTCCTGGTATTTTTCGTGACCCTTTCCCGCCACGAGGATGATGTCCTTTTTCCCCGCGAGCGTAATGGCCGTCTTGATCGCTTCGATCCGGTCCGGCACCACCAGGTATTTCCGCCTGGCGGCGCTGCCCAGCCCCATTTCCATGTCTTTGATGATGTCCATCGGGTCTTCGCTCCGGGGGTTATCCGACGTCAGGATTACCCGGTCGCTGTGTTCGCAGGCCACCTCCGCCATGATGGGTCGCTTGGACTTGTCACGGTCTCCACCGGCCCCGACGACGGTAATGATCTGTTCCCCGCTTTTGCGGAGCTTCTCTATCGTGCCCAGGACGTTCAGGAGGGCGTCCGGCGTATGGGCGTAGTCCACGATCCCCATGATCCGGTCCACCGGCGAAACGATATATTCAAACCGCCCTTCCGCCCCCGTAAGGGTGCTCAGCACCTGCAGGACGCTGCTTTTATCTTCCCCCAGCGCGACGGCCGCTCCGTATACGGCCAGAAGGTTGTAGGCGTTGAACTCCCCGATCAACCGGAAGTGCACCTCGATGTCGTCGATCGACATCACCAATCCCGTCAATTCATTCTCAAGGATCTTGCCCTTTACTTCCGCCAGCGTCCGCAAGCTGTAATAAGCCTTGCGCGCGGGCGTGTTCTGGAGCATCACCGTGCCTCTCTTATCGTCCAGGTTGCTGAGCGCAAAGGCCGTGGACGGCAGGTTATCGAAATATGATTTTTTGACCCGGATGTATTCATCAAAGGTCTTGTGGTAGTCCAGGTGGTCGTGGGTGATATTCGTAAAGATCCCGCCCGCAAATACCAACCCCGCAATGCGCTGCTGATGGATGGCGTGGGAGCTGACTTCCATAAACGCGTGCGAGCAACCGGCGGCCACCATGTCTGCCAGGAGGGCGTTGAGCTCGATCGGGTCCGGGGTGGTGTGCGTGGCCGGCACCACCTTTCCCCCGATCTCGTTCTGGACCGTGGACAAGAGTCCGCAGCGATAGCCCAGGCCGCTAAAAAGCTTGTACAGCAAAGTGGCGACGGTGGTCTTGCCGTTGGTGCCCGTTACCCCCACCAGGGTGAGGTGGGCGCTGGGCTCGCCATAAAAGTGATGCGCCATCTGCCCGGCGGCGGCGGCGCTGTCCCGGACCTGCACATAGGTCACGCCCGGCTTTTGCTCCGCGGGCATGACCTCACAAACGATGACGTGCGCGCCCTTGTCGACGGCGGCCTGTATAAAGGCATGCCCGTCGGACAACGTGCCCTTGATAGCGATAAAGCAATCTCCCGCCTGCACTTTTCGGGAATCCAAGGTCAGGGAACGGACATCCCTGAGGGTATCGCCCCGGATTTCCAAAATGTTTACCTTATATAGTATGTCCTGCAGTATGCGCATCAGTCGAGTTGTAAATAAATGGTTTGTCCCTTTTTGATCGCGGAGCCCGCGGACAGCGATTGGGCAAGGACCTTACCCCTGCCCCGTACCGCTACCCGGAGACCTTTCTGTTCAAGAAGATATAGGGCGTCTTTCAACCCCATCCCCTGCACCGACGGTACGCTGTCGCCGGCGGCTTCTTTTACGAACGTCCACCGGAAATTCGTTTGGGGACCCGTCGTCCCGCTTATCCAACCGGTGTCCGGGATGCGCATCCCCAGGCTGGCAAACACCGACCCGGTGCCCGAAAACCGGATGTCCGCGCTGTCCCTGGCGATGTCCGTCAAACGCTGGCGTCCCTGGGTGTACAGCGCAAAGAGGCGGTCGGATACTTCCTTGAATACCGGCCCCGCCACCTTGGCGCCCAGATAAGTTTCCGCGTGCGGCTTGTTCCGTATCACCACGATACAGGTGTATACCGGCTTCTCCGCCGGAAAATACCCGACGAAGGAGGATTGATAGATATGGTCCTTATAGCCGTTGGCGCCGTTAGCCACCAGGGCGGTCCCCGTTTTGCCGGCGATCTGGTACTCCGGTGTGTTCAGCGACTTCGCGGTGCCTTTCGGATCGCTGACAACCCCGATCAGGCATTGCCTGATCAACCGGAGCGTGGCGTCGCTGCATACTTTCTGTTTTAGCACCACGGGGCCGAACTGGCGGACCGTATGACCATAATCCCTGATCTCGTCCACCAGGTAGGGTTTCATCATGGTCCCGTTGTTAGCGACCGCGTTGTACAGCGTGAGCGTCTGTAGCGGGCTGACCAGCTCCTCGTAGCCGAAGGCCATCCAGGGGAGTGTCGTAGCGCTCCAGCTGCGGTTCTTCGGCGTCTTTATCACGGGCCTGCTTTCGCCGGAAAGGTCGATACCGGTGACCGAGTCCATCCGGAGCGCGCGGATGTGGTTGATGAAAGCGTAGGGATTGTCTTCATACGCCCCATACGCCAGCTTGGCCATCCCCACGTTGGAGCTGGCTTCGAAGGCCTCCTTGACGGTGACGTCCGATTCGGGGTCGTGCTCCGCGTCATGCACCGTTCGCCCGTTGACCGTCCAGACGCCGCCGTTGATGTTGACGTGGTCGTCCAGGGTTACTTTACGGTCCTCCAGCAGGGACATGAGCGTCACCAGCTTAAAGGTCGAACCCGGCTCGGTGGCCGAGACCGCGTAGTTGTAGTCTTCCCAGTAGGACCCGTCCTTTTGCTCGCCGAGGTTGGCCATCGCCTTGATCTTGCCGGTGGCCGTCTCCATGACGATACAGGTGCCGTGCACCGCCTCGTTCTGCTGCATCATCCTGAGCAGGGCGTTCTCCGCAATGTCCTGTATGGTCACGTCTATGGTCGTCACGATGTCTTTTCCGTTTTCCGCGTCGATCTCGGCGCCCTCTACCGGCACCATGGTGCCACCCGCGATATAGCGCACCAGCCGTTTGCCGGTCACGCCCCTCAGCGCGCTGTCGTAGGTCGCCTCCAGGCCGACATTATGCACGTTCTCCCGGGCCAGCCCTATGGTGCGGTTCGCCAGGAGCTCATATGGGGTCAGCCGCTTTTCGTGCACCTCCTCGATAAAACCGCTCTTGTTCCGCCCCAGCCGGACCAGGGGGAAAGTGTGCAGGAGGCGGTATTGCTCGTAGGACATGTTCCGTTTCAAGAGGTAGTAGCGGTTCTTTGCGTTAAAACCTTGTTCCAGCATTTTTTTGTATGTCCCCGCGCGCTGGTCGCCGAAGAGCCTGGCCAGACAGAGCGACAGGGAGTCCAACGACTCCCTGAAGCGCTGACCGTTTTTTTCCCTTAAGCCGTCCGCCCCGAAATCCACGTAGACGTCGAAGTAGGGGATCGACGTGGAGAGCATATTGCCCGCGTCGTCGTAGATCGTCCCCCTTTCCGCGTCCACCTCCACATAGCGCTGGTGCAGGCTGTCGGCCATGCTTCGCCAGTGCGCTCCCTCGATATGCTGTATGTAAAACGCGCGCCCCAGGATGACCAGCCCGAGCACCACTATGCCGAGATAACTCAGGTACACCCGCCATAATATGTCGCGCTTTACTTCCAAGGCTGCTGTTTTATAGACTGTCCGTAACCGGTATCGGGGGCGCCGACAGGGGTTTCAAACCCAGGGGCGCCACCGCCTTTTCCACCTCGCTTTCCTTACTCCTGAGCAGGATCTCCCCCTTTACCGTTTTGTACTCGTATTCCATCTGCTTCAATTCACCCGAGGTCCTGCTGATGTTGCGGGAAACCTTATCGGCGTAGTGGCCGTTGTAGATGTAGACGATCGCCAGCCCCGCCAGGAACAGGAAGAAGACCATGTTATCTACCAGCCAACGGTATCCCAACCAACGTTTCCAATTCGCCATAGGTGTTCGTTTTTCCGGAATGCTTCCGGGCTTACTTCTTTTCCGCGACCCTGAGCTTGGCGCTGCGGGACCTCGGGTTTCTCTTACGTTCGTCCTCCGTGGGCAGCACCGGCTTGCGGGTGATCACCGTAAAAGGCGACTCGGGCCGGTTGCTTTCGAAGGGATGGTCGTCCGCCACCTCTTCCCAGTGACCGGTTTTGAAGAACTGCTTCACCAGCCGGTCTTCCAGGGAATGGAAGGTGATGACGACCGCCCGTCCCCCGGGTTTCAACGCCGCGGGCATCTGCTCCAGCAGCGTCTGCAGCGCGCCCATCTCGTCGTTGACGGCTATCCGGAGCGCCTGGAAAACCTGGGCGAAATACTTTTTCGGATTGCCCTTGACCACGCCGGAGACCGCCTGCATAAAACCCGGGATCGTCGCCAGCGGCATCACCCTCCGGACCTCCACGATCTTACGCGAAAGCGTCCGGGAGTTGGTGACTTCGCCGTATCGTTCGAAGAGCTTGTGCAGCTCCGGTTCTCCATAGTCCGCCAGGATGCCCGCCGCCGTTAGCGACTGGCGCTGGTCCATCCGCATGTCCAGGTCGCCCTCCGAGCGGGTTGAGAAACCCCGTTCCTCTTCGTCGAACTGGTGCGAGGATACCCCCAGGTCCGCCAGGATCCCGTCCACCTCCGTCACCCCGTGGAGCCTCAGGAAGCGCGACAGGTGCCGGAAATTCTGCGGGACGAATAACACGCGGTCGTCCGCGGGCACGTTGAGTGCCGCGTCCTGGTCCTGGTCGAAGGCGATCAGTTTCCCCTCCGGACCGAGCCGTTCCAGGATGCCCCGGCTATGCCCCCCGCCTCCGAAGGTGCAGTCGACATAGGTTCCCTCCGGCTTGATCGCCAATCCCTCCAACGCCTCCTCCAGCAGTACCGGCACATGGTACTCAGACATCGTCCAATCCCCCCATCACTTGCTGTGCCAGGTCACTGAAGGCGCTGGCGTCGTATTTATCAAAGAGCTGTTGATACGTTCCCTTGTCCCACACCTCGATCTTTTTGACCGCGGACGTCAGCACGATGTCCTTGGTCAGCCCCGCGTACTCCGCCAGGTTCTTCGGAATCAGGAACCTGCCCGCCGTATCGGCCTCCAGCAGGGTCGCCCCATTCAGGAAATACCGCCGGAACTCCCGCACCTTGGGGTCGAAGTCGTTAAGCCGGCTGATCCGTTCGAAGATGGGGTCCCAGGTGGGTTTGGGGTACAGCGTCAGGCATTTCTCGAACCCCCGGTTGATCACGAAGGGTACGGTGGTATCATCCCCTAACTGGCGCTTGAAACCAGCCGGCAGCAAAAAACGCCCTTTGACGTCCATTGTCGCTTCGTACTCACCTAGAAAACCTAACATTCAGGGATTATTTGCCTTCCTTACACACAAAATAACATATTTTCCCACTTTTTCCTCCAAAACCCGTTCCACATTTTTTTTCCACACCGTAATGCGCGCTGGGACTCGCTTTGGGCCTGCCTTTGGGGATAAGGACTGCGTCAGCTGTGCATGAACGGTGTACAACCTGTGAGAAACCCCGTCTTTTCTGTGGATTCGCTGTGTATTACCGGTCATTTCGCCCCCTACCGCCTCTATTGCCGCCATCGTCCCTCCCCCCTGCCGCTTCGCCTTGCGCGCGCTTCGGCCGCCGCCCCCTGGTCTGGCCCTTGGGTTGCCGGCCCCGGGGAGTGGGGTGGGATGCCTCTTTTACCCTGTTTTGCGAAACTTTTCGCAAAACAGGGTAAAAGAGGCAT
>NZ_DATJIY010000063.1:0-3702 GCF_035492835.1 Dinghuibacter sp. | reverse complement strand
CTGGGCAAGCATTCGCTCGCCAAGAATGCGTACACCTCCTTTACGCGGGAGTATAAGCATATCTATGGGGAGGATTTCAAACGGGAGTTCCAGACGGTTTTGCAAGGTTAATGGCAAATTATTCGATTATTAATCCTTTGCTTTTAGATTGGGAACATGCGATTATTGCTTCTCCTCCTGTTCCCGGTCCTGGCCTTTGGGCAAAACTGGCAGGACCCGTTGATTTTTGGCGTCAATAAGTTGCCGGCGCGGTTTACGGCGTGGCCATGCCCGGATACGGCCTCCGGATGGGCCAGCGACTATGACCATTCACCGTGGGTGGTTTCGCTGGATGGGACCTGGCGGTTTCACTGGTCGCCGGAGCCCTCGCGGCGGCCTTTGGATTTTTTCCGGACCGACTTCGATACATCCGGCTTTGGGTCATTGCGTGTGCCCTCTTGCTGGGAGTTGTCGGGATACGGGACGCCGATCTATACCAATTATACCTATCCCTTCAAGGTCGATCCGCCATTGGTGATGGAGACGCCTCCGCGGGCATATACCTCATTTTCGGAGCGTAACCCGGTAGGGTCCTACCGGCGGTACTTCCGGGTCCCGGCGTCCTGGGGTCGCGGGCGTACCATCTTGCACTTTGCCGGCGTCAGCTCTGCTTTTTATGTTTGGGTAAACGGTACGGCGGTGGGGTATAGTGAAAACTCGCGGTTGCCAGCGGAATTCGATATTACGCCATATCTGCATTCCGGGGACAACCTGCTCGCGGTGGAGGTCTATCGTTTTTCGGACGGGTCGTACCTGGAGGACCAGGATATGTGGCGATTGAGTGGCATTTTCAGGGATGTGTTCTTATATCATACGCCGGATCGCACCTTGTGGGATGCGTACGTGGATGCTTCGCTCGATAGCAGCTTGATGTCGGCACGGGTTCGTTTGATGTATACGATACGCGCGGTCGGTTCGGGAGGGACGCTCAAGGTACGATTGAGCTTGCGTGGGCCGGACGGGCGCTATTCCTATGGCTTGGTCTCCGCGGCCGTCCCCGTACCCGATACCGGTTTCAACAAGGAAGACACGACGTCGTTTGCCGTTTTCCGGCGGCCGGCGCTTTGGTCGATGGAAAGTCCGTTGCTGTACGACGCCCTGGTGGAGCTGGTATCCGGCGATTCGGTCATCGAGACGAGACGGGTGGACCTGGGATTCCGCAGGGTAGAGCTCCGTGACAAACAGTTATTCTTAAATGGACGCTCCTTTAAAATAAAAGGCGTCAACCGGCACGAGGCCGATCCCGGTACGGGCTATACGCCTACCTTGGCACGCATGGTCGAGGACATACGGCTGATCAAGCAGGCGAACTTCAATTTCGTTCGGACCTCGCACTACCCCAACGACCCGCGCTGGTATGCGCTCTGCGACCGGTATGGGCTCCTCGTCATGGATGAGAATAACCTGGAAACGCACGGTATCAGTTACCACAAACGTATCCTTCCGGGGGACAACCCCTTATGGGAGCCGGTGTCCGTCGACCGGATGCGGCGGACGGTGATACGGGACCGGGGTTTCCCCTGCGTCGCCTTTTGGTCCCTGGGGAACGAGGCGGGGTATGGGAATGCCTTCCTGGCCATGCGTGCCGCGACGCGTGCGGCCGATCCCGCGTTGCGACCGATCCACTACGCCGACATGAACCTGGCGGCGGACGTCGACAGCCAGACCTACCCCACCATCGAATGGCTCTACCAGCATGTAGCCGGCAAGGCCGTCCGCAAAGGGGAGCACGGGGAAGTCGGAACCGTCGACCAGCATGGTCCCTACCCTTCCGGCAAGGCCTTCCTGGCTAACGAGTATGCGCACGCGCATGGGAACAGCCTGGGGAACTTCCAGGATTATTGGGACGTATTTGATAAGTTCCCGATGCTCCTGGGCGGTTTTATATGGGAATGGTGCGACCAGGCGCTGTATCGCCACGATTCGTTGGCGTACGGCGGAGACTTTGGCGACTACCCGAACGACGGGCGGTTCATCCTCAAGGGGTTGGTCTCGGCGGCGCGGGTACCGCATCCCCACTATTACGAGGCGCAAAAGGTGCAGCAGTATGTGCGCGTTGCGCGGGTGGCCGGGACCGGGGGGCGCGCGTCCGGCGTGTCTGCCGATCGGCTGCGAATATACAACCGGTATACGTTTACCAACCTGGACACGTTCAACGTGGAATGGCGCCTCCTGGTGGACGGTGTTCCCGTGCAGTCGGGTAGCTGGGGAAGGCTGGCGGTGGCGCCGGGGGATTCGATCGACGTCGCGATGCCCGGCGGGCTTTTACCCGGAGGCGAGCGTTTCTTGAATATTTCTTTCCGCCTACGCGCGCCCACGCGTTGGGCGGATAGCGGCTTTACGGTGGCGCGGGAACAAATCGCCTTCCCTGCGGTCGGCCGGCCTTCTTCGGACGAGCGCGGCGTACGCTGGCGTAAAGCCGGCGATGGATGGCGCGCGGCGGCTGGCGGCGCGGCGGCTTCGGTCGATGCACAAACCGGTTTGCTGGAGTCGCTTCGGTTCCACGGCCGGGAGTACCTGGCCGGTCGGCTCACGCCGCATTTTTGGCGGGCCCCGACGGATAACGACCTTGGGTGGAAGGTACCCGAACTGATGGGCGCATGGCGGCATGCCGGTGTATCCACAGATGATATAGAGGCGAGCGGTGGACGTGTCGCCCGTCTGGCCGCGGGGCGCAGGTCGCTGACCGCGGATTATACATTGCCCGTCCGGGACGCGACATTGTCTTTAACTTATGTGTTGCTGACAGACGGACGGCTGCGGGTCGACTTCAGGCTCGTGCTGGGTCCGGATGCACCCGAGCCGCCGCGGATCGGGCTGACATGTACGATACCGGATAGCCTCACGCAGATACGGTGGTATGGACGCGGTCCCTGGGAGAATTACGGGGACAGGAAAACGGCATCTTTCGTGGGAATATACTCCAGCGAACTTACGGATTTCGTTACGCCGTATGTCCGGCCGCAGGAGAACGCGAACCGTACGGATACCCGCTGGGCGGTCGTGGGTGGCCTTCGGATAACCTCAGTGGGCGCGCCCTTCAGCTTCAGCGCGTGGCCCTACACCGAAAACGACCTGGAAACAGCCACGCACAACGACCGGCTCCCTCACCGCCCGTTTATTACCGTCAATATCGACGGCTGGCAAATGGGCGTGGGCGGAGACACCAGCTGGGGTTTGCCGGTACACTCCCCATACCGCATGCGGCGAAAAGGCGTGTATACATACAGCATCTATTTGGACCCGGCTCCGCTTTGAGCATCCGCGTAGGCGGCGTCCATGAGGCCGTTAGGCTTCAGGTACACGACGTCGTGCTGGAAGTCGAGCAGCGTATTGAACCGCTTCAGCACCTCGGCGCCGAGGATGTGCGTCTTAAAGCGCGCGGGGTTCGCGGCGGCGAGCAGCTGGGCGGGGATGTTATAAAGGCTTACGGCGTTCAGATCGAGGCGCTCGTTGTTGAAGACGACAACCGGCACCTCTCGGCCCCTTCCATCGCGCAGGACGCTCTTTTTGAGGATGGGTTGGTCGCGGGGATAGCCTGTCTCCGCCACCAGCGCGGTGTCGAGCAGGATGGTCCGCTCGTAGCCGTCGTCATAGAGGAAGCGGCCAGGGTACCTCACGCCCCTTACGGCCAGGTCGCCGCGGATACAAAAAAGGTCGTGG
>NZ_DATJIY010000062.1:0-14680 GCF_035492835.1 Dinghuibacter sp. | reverse complement strand
TTATAACCCCTTAAAATAGCCGGTTGCCCTTAAGATAAAGTCCACGATATAAGCCGGGTTAGGCAAACTATGCGGATGGTGGTGAAAACCCGGTTTGTGGTACACGGTAATATTGCCGCCCAACGCCTTTACCTTTTGCTCGAAGGGCAGTGTGTTCTCGCCAGGAGGCACCGCCTCGTCCGCATCCGCACAGAGGATCAAAATGGGGTACCTGCCCTTTACGATCTGGGCCACCTTATTGATGGGGCTACCGGCAAAAGTCATGGCCTGCTCCTCCGTGGTATACCCATAATCCTTTTTGAAAATGACCCAGTCGTCAGGACTACCAGGACCGACGCCTTTTCCACCCGGCCAGCTTTTTAGATCAAGTACGGGGTTATCGACGTATACGCAAGCCACTTTGTCCGGGTTGACGGCCGCCCAGTTGAATACATAGACACCCCCACGGCTCATCCCTTCCATGACGGCTTTTTTGGACAGCCCGGCCTTGCGGAAAAAGGCATAGAAACGGTCCCATCTTTCAATGGCCTCGCTGTTGCCGAACAACTCGACGACGTCGCAATAGACGATATGAAACCCGTGTTCCAGCAGCGCGATATCGGCCTGCGGCTCGTGGCCCCAGAAGCGAGCGCGCCAAACCCAGGGATGACCCGGCGCAGCCCATTTGGGCTTTACAACCTTACAGGCCACGCCGTCGAGCATAAAATCGGCCATTCGATACCCATAGAAGGAGCTTTCTGTGCGGACGGTCCCCCGCATCGCGGCGAAGACATCGAATGTACGGTCCTTCTTTTGCACGATCAGGTCATAGAGCCTTTTAGCCATAACGGTGTATCCCTCCGCCCCGGGATGTACCTTATCGGGCAGCAGCGCCTCTTTGTCGGCCAACAGCGAGTGCATGTCGATCACCTCCAGGTTCTCCTCATAAGCCACCTCCCGGATGGCGGGGATGATTTGCCCGGTGATAACGGGGTCCCATATCCCGGAGCTATCCGCGGCAAAAGATGGGATGGGCAGCAATAGCACGACGCGTGGGTGGGAAGGCAGTTGTGTAAACGACCGGATCATCTCCTTGTAGTCCTCGGCGAACTCGTCAAGATGAGCCCGGTTGACTCCCTTGCTGTCGTTGGTCCCAAACTCCATCAACACCAGCTGGGGATGGCTGTCCAGCGCCTTTTGATACTCCCCGGTAGCCCAATACGGGCTGTTGCCCTTATGCAGCAGCGTGGTGCCGCTGGCGCCAAAGTTAGACACCCGGTATTGCGCGCCCAGCAACGCCTCCAATTGGGCGGGATAGGCCTCCTTTTCCCGGTTGTCCACCCGGGCGCCGTAGGTGATGCTGGTACCGATACAAGTTACTCGGGTAAGAGGCTGGCCCAAGACGGTGTGGGCGAGTGCGAGGAAAGCGATGGTTAGGTATCTCATTTTATGTCGGTTAGTGCTACGTCGATTTTGTATTCCAGCCGTGGCTGGATGCTGGTAAGGTCGGCCTACACCGCGGCCTTTTTTGCAGCCTCGTCCCCAAAACAAACCGGTTGTTCAGCGCTCGCTTTCCGGGCCCGCCGGCAACTCCACCAGGAACGTCGTCCCCACCCCCGGCTCGCTGTCGAACCAAATCCGGCCCCCGTGGGCCTCTACGATTTGTTTGGAAATCGCCAGCCCCAGGCCAAAGGATTCTTCTCCGGCGGTACCCCGTCGCCTCGCATCGGTGAACATGTCGAAGAGGCGCTGTTGCATATCCTTGGGTATCCCGATCCCTACGTCAGTGACGGTGATCAGCGCATGCCCCTGGGTGCCCCTGAGCGCGACCGATATGGTCGTCAGGGAAGGACTGAATTTGATCGCATTGGAGATGAGG
Organism: Dinghuibacter sp.; assembly: GCF_035492835.1. Taxonomy (NCBI): domain Bacteria; kingdom Pseudomonadati; phylum Bacteroidota; class Chitinophagia; order Chitinophagales; family Chitinophagaceae; genus Dinghuibacter; species Dinghuibacter sp. The sequence continues at coordinate 12,822 of NZ_DATJIY010000062.1, read as the reverse complement.
TTGCTCAACACGCGCCAAAGCTTTTCGGGGTTGGCGGAGATGACCAGCGGGCTGCTGTCCAGGTGAATGAACTGTTGCTTGGCGGTGGCCTTGTTGCGCAGGAGGGCGATGCAGTTCCGGAGCATTTCGTCGAGGTCGACCGCCTCTTTTGTCAGCGGTTGCGAAGGGTCGTTGACCCGGAGCAGGTCTTGGACAAGCTCGAGACAGTCCGTGCCGGCAATCTTGATCAATTCCAGCATCCTCCGGTCTTCCGCCATACGGTCCTCATCCAGCAGCATATCCGCTATAGAGGTGATTCCCCCGATGGGATTGCGCAGGTCATGCGCGACGATCCGGATCATCCGCGTGTTGTCGGCCTGGCTCCCTTCAAGGGCGCGGAGCGTCGTTTGCATTTGCCTGTTGAAATGTTGGGCCCGGCCGAGGTTATGCCAGATGATCACGAGTATCGCCAGGAACAAGAGGCCCGCGATCCCCACCGAGAGGAGAAGGCGTTGCTGGTAAACGGCTTTTGTCTCCAGGGACCGGACTTGCTGGTCTTTGAGCGCATAGTCGATGTAGTCGACGCCCGACGCCTTGTTCAGGCTGTCCTGTTCGCCTTGAAAGGCGAGCTGGAGACGGCTGTAGTACAGCTCGGAAGCCCCGTCGTGACGCTCTTTATAGAAGCCGATCAGCCTGGAGACGATAACCTGGCAGAAGGCGAAGTACTTCTTGCGGTCCATGATCTCCAGGGCCCGTTTGTAACAGTCAATGGCCCTGTCCGGATCACGGGCCATCAAAAGGTCTCCCATGTCAATAAGGCTGGTCATCGCCGTCAGGTAAAAATGACCGGTCAAGGCCTGATCGATGGCTTGCGCGAAAAGGGCCAGGGCGGTATCCGTCTGGCCGCGTGCCGCATACACGTTGGCAACGGTTTCGCCGAGACCCGCCAGCAACCCCTGGTCATTGTAACGCAGCGCGATTTCACGGCTTTTGTCAAGATACCACATCGCCGAATCTCCGCCGATTTGCCCGAACGCCGTTGCGGCATAGTTGGAATACACCAGGGCCATGATCGAATCCTGCCGCAGCGGGGCGCCAAACGCCAACGCGTCGCGCAGCTTGTCGATGGCTTTATCCGTCCTGCCCATCACCCGGTACACCAGCCCGATATTCATCATCGTTTGGACGATATTGGACGAGTCGCGCAAGGCAACATAGCGGTTATACGCTTCGTTGAAATACCGGAACGCGAGCTGATGATCGCTCCGCACAAAATAAACAACGCCCAGGTTGTTGATCGCGTCGGCGATACCCTTTTGGTATTGCAACCGGTCGGCGATGTCCCGTGCCTGCCGGGTCAGGAGAAAGGTGCTGTCGATATTTTGGTTGTATTCGAGTATGGAAAGCCGGTTGAGCGCGTCCACGTACCGGAGGCTATCGTGCCAGCCAGACAGCGGGCCCTTGACGATGGACATTTCCGGTGCCTGTCCCGCTGCGCTAAATATCGCAAAGAAACAACCAAACAATGGGGCGGCAAGGTATCGGAATCGGCGCATAGCGAAGCGCCAAAATTACATATTTATGATATCATCGGCTATAGCGGCTAAGAATAGGCCTTAAAAGCCTTGAAACCACTGTACCACAAGGTTCTCATACGTCGCCCCTATTCCTCCGGAGAACAACGCATACTCCCCGGTACCCGCCCCCGCCAGGTACCCCGTAATCGTCAGCGGGGCCGACGTCAGCCACTGCCCGGTACTGACATTATAGCCGTCGACGGTCGGGTGCAAACCGGACGCATCGTTGCCGCCGGCAAACAACACGAGGTTGCCGACGCCCGCGGCCGCGGTGTATTGTACCCCCATGGGCATGGAAGCGGTGGTCCAGCGACCCGAGGAGACATCATAAATATCGACGGCGGAGCTATATTGACCATTCATGAGCAAGCCCCCGGCGATTACGATCTTGCTTCCGGAGGCCGCGGCAACCGGGCCAGTGCGTGCCTGGCTCAGCCGGGCGGTCGACCAGATGCCGGACGACCCATCGAAAATATCGACGGCGGCGGTCGCCGTATCCTGAGGGCTTGCAATGACCCCGCCACCGGCGAAAACGATTTTCGTGCCCGCCCCGGCCGCCGCCAGCTCCTCGCGGCCAATGCTGAGCGTGCCGGTGCTCCAGGTACCGGTGCTTGTGTTATAGACGTCCGCAACGGCGGACGTCGATTGTCCAAAATAGCCTCCGGCAAAAACAAGGTAATTCCCCGCCCCGGCCCCGGCGAGATTCGAACGGCCCACGCTGAGCGCACCGGTGGACCAGTTCCCGGAGCCCACGTCTAAGATATCGACCGCATTGCCGGATGCCCCCCCGGCGATCACGATCTTTCCGCCGCCCCCCGCCGCGGCCGCCTGAATATGGCTTGCCGTCAGCAGGACCCCCGTCCATTTTTTGAGCACCGTATCATAGACATACACGGAATCGGGGAATGCCCCGTTTCCCGGGCTGGACCCCGGAGCGAGCACGATGGTAGCGCCGCAAGCGGCCATACACCCCCCGTAGCGGGGATGGACGCTGACCTGCGTGTTGCCGGCGGAGGCAAAGCCGGTAAAACCCTTAGCACCGCCATTGGACGAGCCCTTATGACACGCCGCCAACAAAAAAATGAATGGCCAAAAGCGTTTCATGGCAAATACTTTAATAAAGCCTGGCAATAGGATTGCATCTTGCCCTGGTCCTTAACGGGAATGACCGTCGTATCCCATCCTCCATAGTGGCTGACGACAACGGACTTCAAGGGGTGCTGGGACAAATATTGCAACGCGGCACGTGTAATCCGGTACTCGTGGTAGGGATTGTTCCCGTTCCAGCCACCCGGCTGCGTACCGGTGGAATTGACCGTCACCGTGTCCGCGTCGGTGATGAAGTACGCATAGTCGCGCGCGCTCAGCTGACCCGCCCCGGACATGTACAAGAAAATATCGGGCCCCTCCGTGCGGAAGTGCGCGTAGATAGCACCGGATTGAATGATGCGGAAATTAAGGTCGACGTCGTCGGTGACCAGCCAGACCTGGTGGGTGTCCGGGCGGACATCCCCGGAGACCTTCTGGGCGGAGGAAACCAGGGGTGCAAGGATAAGGAGGAGCAGGTAACGCATGACACGAATTTCCGCCCTTCAGGGCGAAACCCAAAAGACATGCAACGATCAGCGCCACAAAGCTACGAACGACCGGAGAACCCTACGATCCGCTTCAGATTGTCCTTGTATAACCGCCCAACCGGCAGCACCTGGTCACCGACCCGCAGCTGCGTGGCGGCGACCGCGGTGACCTTGTCGGCGGTCACCAGGAACGAGCGGTGGATGCGCACAAACCGGTGATGGTTCAGCTTTTCCTCCAGGGAGCTGATACCCTCCCGGACTAGCAGCCTTTTACCGCCGGCAAGGTGAAGCAGCGCGTACTCGCGCCGGCTTTCCACGTACAGCAAGCTGTCCAGGAAGACCTTTACCGATTCCCGGTCGACCCGGAAATACAGGAATGGCCGCATGGCCGCGTCGGGCTCGTCCACGGGGGGCAGGAGCCGCTGCAGCTTGTGGATGGCCTTCATAAACCGCGCGAAGGAAAGGGGCTTGAGCAGATAGTCGATGATGTCCAGCTCGAAACCGTCGAACGCATATTCCCGGTAGGCCGTGACCAGTATGACCTTGGGTGGGTCCAGCAGGCTGCGCAGGAAGTCGGTACCCAGCAGCTGGGGCATTTTGATGTCCAGGAACAGCAAGTCCACGTGCTGGTTCCGCAGCACCCAGGAGGCTTCCACCGCGCTGGCGCAGGTGGCGGCGACCGTTAATTGCGGTACCCGTGCGCAATAGGAGGCGACCAGCTCGACGGCCAGGGGTTCATCGTCCACGATCAGACAGCGGATGGGCATAGATCGATTTCAAGGGTTGATATAAACACGTCTTCTTTTGGATAAGCGGTAAGGCTGGAACGGCCGGGATAGAGCAGCTCCAGCCGCTTGCGAACGTTAGCGATGCCCAACCCGTTACCGGTGGGCGCCTCGGGTTGCCGGCTGTTGATGACGCGAAAAAACAGCTGCCCGTCCCGCAGGGACAGGTCGATGCTGATCCACACCTTCCCCAATTGCTCCGACGTGCCGTGCTTGAAAGCATTCTCGATAAACGGCTGAAACAACATGGGCGAGATCTCCCGGCCGGCGATCTCGCCGGCAAAGTTCATGGACAGTTCTAACCGGTCGCCATAGCGTTCCCTTTCAAGGGCGACATAGTCGCGGCAAAGCCGTATTTCCTGCTCCAGGGGCACCTGGGGCGCGTTGCTCTCATACAATACATAGCTGAGGATGCCTGACAGCCGCATCAGCATATCGGGCGCCTTGTCCGACCCTTTCAAGACAAGGGCGTACAGGTTATTGAGGGTATTGAATAAAAAATGCGGGTGCAGCTGCGCCTTGAGCAGCTCGAGCTCCGCGCGTACCTTCTCCCGCTCCGCCTCGGCGCGCCGCTGCTCCGCCTCCGCCTTCTGCTGCTGCTCCAGGTACCAGAACTTGAACATCCGGATGAATACCCCAAACATTGCGACCGTATTCATCACCACAAAGCTGAACATCGCGAACACCTCGTGGTAGGACGTAAGACTGAACGGGTGAGCGGGTGGGGGATGGTGATCTCGTATGGGCAGCAGCACGTAGTAACGGAACAAAAAATTTATGACCATACCGGCGACAGACCAGACACAATAGAGCAGGAAAAAGTACCAATACCGGCCATTTATCAGAAAAGGGACAAGCCCGTATAGGACGACATAGACATAGATCAGATTCGGGAGGCTGAACAGGAATGCTGTTTCGGCGCCTATCCTGAGGTCGTTCAGACCGTTGGTCGACGCCATACAAAAAACGAAGAAGTACAGGCACCAGAACAAAAGATGCGCTAAGAGCCGGTAGCGTTTGTCGAACAGAATTTTTTTGCCAAAACCACGCACCTATACAAGATAACGAATTTATCCGGTTGAGGCCGCCGGCCGGGACTGTGCCTGCTACAAACGACGTTTTCCCCCTACCAATGACGGCCGCGGTTCCATCCGTCGCGGTCGTCCGGTGTTGATGGCTTATTCAAGAAAAAGTCACCCCTAAACCCAAACTTTGACCCCATGCGCTCCCTCCTTTTCCTCCTGTTGGCTCCAATGGGAGTCCTGCTTGCGCCGAATGGCGCCCTCGCCCAGTCGACGCCCTATTATCTCGCCGACGGCCTCGAGGACTTCTCCGATCAGCAGATCCGCGGGACGAATCCCGTATTTGTTACAAAAATCGGCCCGGACTCGCTGATCATATCCACCAGCGCCCAGGCCTACGAGCACGCTTCGTTTTACAAAAAGACATCCGGGGAAACCTTCTACCGCCGCAAGCAGGAGTGGGGCACGTCGATGCCCAACTTCATTTTTGCCGACGAGAATGTCCTCATGCTCGTCGAGGAACGGGGCAGCTACCTGTTGTTCCACAAAGACCGGAATACCGCCGCCGCGCTCCTGGGGGCCGGCGACAAGACCGCCGTCCTCCGGATAAAGGACAGCGTGCGGGCCGTCGTGGTGGCGATCAATACCGGCCAACGGTCAAAGAACGATGCCGCCGCGGCCGCGCAGAACAAAAAGATCGTCACCGCGTACATCCGGAGCCTCCATTCGAAAAGGAGCGATCCCACCCTGGTCAGCGACATAAGAAAATGGTCCCAAAACGCGACCACCACCGTCTATATCGTGGACGCGGACTACTACATCACCCGGAACTACCGCGGCGAGGTGCTCAACAAGAACATCCCCGCCCTGATAAAATACCACCTGAACGGCAAGTGCTTCGTCCAGTGGCGGGCCTTTGGATACGAGTCCCTGGGTGGCGGAAGTTTCACGAAGGACCTGTATACCTACAACAAGCAGGATTATTACCTTCAGGCAACGGGCGCGGGTGGCTCCCTCCGGCTGGAGCCGGGCGTCGCCTACGAAATCGACTGCGATTAACCATGGATCCCATCGAAACCTTTCTCGACGCCGCCGACAGGGTACTCAACAGCAACACCTTCCTGGTGGCGCTGCCGATGCCGACCGGCATTCCGCTGACGGACCTCGGAGCCTTTATCCGTTCCGGCCGGCTACAGGATGCAATATTTGCGGCCGATATCGCCAGGGGATGGTATAATTTTCATCGTTTCGGGAACGGGGATATACTGACGCCGGTGCCGGGAAACCTGGCGACACCTGACTTCCGGCTCACGGAGCGGGCCAGCCGGTGCACACCGTCAGAGTATCTCGGGGCGATGCTGCGCGGGGACAGGACCCTCGGTGATTTCGTGAGTTTTTACGGCAAGGCCGTTACGCCTGAAGAGGCCGGCCACCTCACCCGGCAGATGATGGGCCGTTTATTCGCGGGACGGGAACCGGCGCTCCACGTGCTCGAACCCGACTTTCTTCGGGGCCAGTCGGAAGAAGCCGACGAGGCCTGGTATTTCGAAGGAAAAAGCTGTGACAACGCGGCGCTGTTCGTCGTGGGACAGATCGGTTATCTCTTACTGACAAACGGTGCGCCCTAATTTAATCGATATGCAGGAATGTTTTTTTTGTGGACAAGCCCCGGCGGACCCCGGGTGCACGATCGAGCAGCCCCTTTACCGGCTCACGCGGTACGCGCACCTGGGGCTGGTAAGGCGGTTCGAGTATGACAAGCTGGTGATACCGGTCGGCCGCTGCGCGGCCTGCGCCCGCATCGGCGCGCAGGCGAAAAAAAAGCGCAAAGTCGCCATTGCCGTGGGATCGGGCATAGGTTTTTTGATCGGTCTTCCGATACCGGGCGCCTTTGTATTCACCGCGATCGGGGGCGGCTTTGCCGGTTACCTCGCGGCCAGGTCGAGGACGAACAAAATGTACGACCGGCTGAACATCAGGGCCCCGGAGGCGGTTAAGGAGTATCCACCCGTGGCGGAACGGTTGAATGGCGGTTGGACGTTGAAGAAATAGTGATTCTCAGCAGCGTCGCATCCGCCGCTCCAAGGCGCACCGACAGCGTCCCGGACCGCACCCCGCTGAACAGGTCCGTCGCCGAAAAAGCCCGAAGCGGCAACCCAAGCCGGGAGGCGTCAATAGAAAATTCCCGCGGCTGCCCATCAAAATTGAAAACCGCGACATACAACGCCTCGCCGATCCACCGGTAAAACACCGGCGACGTCCCGACGTTCCCCTCCAGCGGGAGGAACGCCTTTCCGTTCCGGACCACCGCAAGGAATGCCGTGTCCTGAAACCAGGTACGCGCGCGCGAAGACCACGGTCCAAAAGAGGAGAAATCATCCCCACTGATACACGTCCCCGTGATCACCGAAGAGAGGAAGCGTGCGCGGTTTTCCCCCGGCGAAACTTCGTCGAACACCACGTGATCCGCGTCTACATAGTCGTACAAGAAGGTCTGCCACCAACCGTAGGTCACGCTGTTCAGCGTGTACCGGGTGTGGTCGATGGTTTTGAAGGCATCGCAGGCAATACGCCGGCTGTGCACGTACCGCCCGGTCGCCAGGCTGGGGGAGATGGCGGCGTAGAGGAACATGTCGGGACCCAGCGCCCGGACGAGGTATTCCATCCCGCGGCGGTAGGCCTGCATCCCGGTCGTGACCGTGGTATCATAGAAGCGCGTCGATTCGGCCGCCGCGTGCCCGAGGAAGTCGATCTTGATCATCCGGAACCCGCACGCCCGGAAGAGCTTTGTAAAATAGTCGATGCGGCGCAGGGTGCCCGGGTGGGTGGGGTCGAGCGCACGGGCGCCGTCGATGTCGTGATAGTTATCGCCGACGCGCGTCCACAGCTCGCCATAGGTATAGTCGCTGCCTTGTACTTTCCGGTCGGGGCCGCCCCGGTGCCCCCAGTCGGTGAACGGCGCCCAGTAGATGCCGGGTTGCAAGCCGCGGGAGCGGCAGTAGCCGGCAAACCGGTGGAGCTGGCCGGAATCCAGCTTATCCCAATACGAGTCCAGGTCGATAAAGGCCGTCCCGCCGACGCGGAACCCTTTCAGGCTGTCGGCAAAAAAGTCGACGACCTTCACCGCCTTGTCGTATGTCAGCTTATCCTGTATCACGCCCCAGCTGTTCCAACCCACGGGCGTGCCCTTTGTCCAGGGGTGCACATACGGCGGGTCGGCCAGCCGGTTGGCCTTGCCAAAAGCCTCCATACCCGCGCGCCAGTCGGCGAAATAACCCACGAAGACCCGCGGCGACCGCAAGACATCGCCGTGGATGGAGCCGTGCGGGATAGGATCGCGGTTGACCGCGACGTCCGTATAGCCGCCCCAGACAATAAAGTCGCTGGCTGACGTTTTTACGGCCGTTTTCCACACGCCATGTTCAACCGAGCCTATCACAAAGCCCCGCCGCGATTCGTTGTCGTACACGGCTCCGGCCTCCGCGCTCGTGACCCCGGTGGCAACCGGTTTGGCATCATAGCTGATGAACGTATCGTTATCGAAGGGCACAAAAACGGATCGCACGTCCCCGGTAAGCTGCGCAAAAGCACCTGCTAACGGCGCCATATAGTTGCTGGAGCCCGCCCGCTCCTCGACATCGACCTCCGCCAAAAAATAACCCCGCCCGGCATACGTATAGAACACCTGCCGCATCACCGGCAGCCCCGGCCCACGGAGCGTGATGACGTGCCGGACCCCTCTGCCGAACCCATCCGACACGGCCGACCGCTGATAGGTCCGCGTGGCATAGTCCCTGGAGGAATACGTGCCCGTGCCGGTCTTGACCAACGCCTGCACATCGTGGAACACCACGCGCCCGTGGTCATACACCGCGAGCGTACCGGTGCTTAGCGCATACCGGATTTCACCACCGGCGCCATAAGTGATATGGATGTCCTGCGCGCACGCGGACGTGACCATCAGGAGGAAAACAGAAAGAAGTCTCATCACCTGCTAATTTAGGCCGGCTCCCGAAACCAGGGAATGGATTATTCGCCTTTCCCCTGGACTCGTGTATTTCGTCTATTACATCCGTCGTTCGGCTATTCCCGTTTCCGAAAAACGGAAGCCGGGCTAAGTTTGTGCAAACTAACGATATGCATAAACACCTGGTTCTTACTTTTTTGCTCCTGGCCGCGCTCGGCGCCTGCACCAAATCGCACCCCAGCGGCAACCCCGACGTTCAGGTCTTTGCCGGCTGGACAGACCAGGCATTTGTGCTGGTCGGCGATCAGCTCTATGCCAACGGTGACAATACCTTTGGCCAGCTGGGTCTTGGGAATACGGTCAATGCGACCAGCTTCAAGCTGACCCTGACGGACGTCGCGTCCGTTTCGTCCTGTTTCTATTATACGCTCGTGTTGAAAAAAGACGGCACCGTTTGGGCGGCGGGCCTCGATTCCGCCGGGCAGTTTGGCGACGGTACCACGGACAATACCGCCTCCTGGCGGGAAATCATGACGGATGTCAAGGCGATATCCACCGGCATGGGGGAATCCTTTTTTATAAAAACCGACAATACCTTATGGGGCGGCGGCGCCGACCTTGGGTGGGCCGGTTTTACCCCCCGCAAGCTCGCCGACGGCGTCCTAAGCGTCACGGCCGGTACCGGCTCCGCCCTTTTTGTCAAGACCGACAATACCCTCTGGGGCGTCGGGCAGAACCTGGACGGGGAGCTGGGCGACGGCACGGAAAATCCGCAGCCCGTGCCTGAGCTGTTGATGACCGGCGTGCTGTCTGCCTCGATGAGCGACTATCATTCGCTGATTCTGAAAACTGACCATACACTGTGGGCTGTCGGCGATAACGGGGCGGGCCAGCTGGGCACTCCCGATAAAAGCGCTCCCTGGACCCCCGTGCAGGTCCTTTCCGACGTGATGTCCTTCCAGGCAGGCCCGACCAACGCGGCCGCCATCAAATACGACAGCACCCTGTGGATGACGGGTGACAATTTCTCCGGCGAGCTCGGCGACGGTCTTGGCGGCCCCTCCGGCACCGAACAGCGGACCTATGCTTTCAAACAGGTCCTCACCGGCACCAAACAGGTGAGCATGCGCAGCCAGGCCGTTATGGTCGTCAAAGGCGATAACACGGTATGGGTCACCGGTGACGAGTTCCGTGGGCAGTTCGGCCTCCCTCCGGTGGTGAATGGAGATATTCTCACGTTTACACAAATGTCGCTCGACGGGTATACACCGCGCTAACTCGCTTGCCTAGTAGGTCCAGGTCTTGAAAGGCACCTGATTTTCCTTCAAATATTCCCGGAAAAGGCTAAAAGACTTGTTCCCGTTGATCTTTTCGGCAATGGCTTCCACCAGGTCCGTCCGTTGCCCGGGGGCAACCCTGTGGAGCGCGTACAATTGCTCCAGGTCCGCGGCGCTGACGGTAATCGTATACTCGTAGTCCGAGTCGCCCCTGAGCTCATCCACCAATTGGCCCAGATCGTAGCCATCCAGCACCAGGTCGTCGCCCTCGAATCCCAGCCAGATGTCCACGGAAATGGCGGGGGTTTTGGAATGGAATAGTTGTTTTGCGTCCTGCATTCCCAAATGTAATTAAAAAGACCCCTCGATAAAGAGGGGACGCCCAACAGGGCGCCGATGTCACCGGCTTGTAATTCCGCCACGGGTTCGCGCTTGTCGGACATGACCCTGAGCAGTCGGCTCACCCGGACGTTTTTCCCGGTGCGGCTGTTCCACACCATGTCGCCCGGACGTACGACGCCCGAGTATACCCGTATGAAGGCGAGCGTGCCGCTGTAATCATCCGTCGTGGTCTTGAATACCAGGCCCGTAAAGGGGCCGCACGGGTTTCTAATCCGTCCTGAACGGCGACGCCGGCAACCCCTCCTGGTTGTACAGATTCGCGCCCTCCGGGTTGTCCGCCCAGGCATAGCGCACATACAGCGGGTGCGGCACGTATTCGGACGATACTGTGACGCTGTCTCCGACGATCCGGGCGTCGGCCCAAAAGAACTTTCTGTCCGTCCCTGCGACCGCAAATTGCCGCAGCGGAGTGCCGCCCTGGGCAGCTAGCCCGCCGTCCCTGGCGATCAGCCCGCCACCCACGGAGCTAAAGCGCACCACGATCGTCGAGCCCCTTACGTCGGCGGAGGCGAATAACGGTCCCGACGCCACGAGGTCATGTTCCCCATATGCCAGCTGCCGCGCGAGCAGCGCGAGCCGGTCGCCCACGTCCTTTTTGTCGAGCGGATGGATGTCGTTCCATTCGCCGGCATCGATCGTCACCGCCATGCCGGTATTGGGCACCGTTAGCGACAGCCGTTCCATCTCCCGCAGTTCGGCCCACTGACTTTCCGACGGGGAATACTGTACCTCCATGAAGTTCGGCAGCTGGACGTACAGGAAGGGTAGGGGCCCCTGTCCCCAGAGGCCGCGCCAGTCGGCGATCAGCGAGGGGAGGAGCTGCCGGTATTCCAGCGGTCTGCCGGTGTTGGCCTCGCCCTGGTACCACAGGAAGCCCTTTAGCGTGTAGCGGATGGCGGGCGCCACCATCGTATTGTACAATCCTGCGGGTTCGTTTTGCGCGGAAAACGGCGGCGGGGAGCCGCCAAACCTGTCCGCTGAAAATACCTGTCCCACCTTATACTGCCAGTCCCCCCGGATGTCGACGTGCGTCACCCCGTCGGTCAGCTCGTATCGTTTGTCGGGCACGAACCCGCCTTTGCCCGCGCTATTGGTGACCCGAACCACCATCAGGTTCTTACCCGCGTGCAGCACTCCCGCCGGCACGTCGTATCGGCGGGGTGGATATTGGTAGGTAATGTTGCCGACGCGCGTCCCGTTGACATAGGTTTCGTCCGCGTCCACGATCCGTCCCACAAACAGCCTGGCGGGTTTGCCCGCCATGGATTCGGGTACGTCTATTTCCCGCCGGAACCAGACCACGCCGTTGAGGCCCTTGACGCCCTGGTCGGCCCAGTAGCCCGGAAGCCAGAAGGGATGCCAGCCGACGGGCGTATAATCCAGGGAAAACCATTTCTCCGAAAGACCTGCGTCCGGGCTTGCGTAGGCCCGGGGGCGCGTCGCACCGCCGGGCCGCCCGAGCGAGCGCCTAAAAGCCGTATCGGCAAACCGCGCCAGCCTGTCCGCGTATGGTGTCCCACGGAGCCCGGCCGAGCTCACCCACGCCTGTATCGGCGTCCCGCCCACGCTGGAGTTGATGATCCCGATGGGCACGTGGTAGCGTTCATACAGGTCGCGCGCAAAGAACCAGGTCGCCGCCCCAAAACCCAGGACTGAACTGGGTGAAGCCGCCACCCACTGCGAAGCCGGCAGGTCCTTATGGACGTCAAAAACATCCGCCGCCGTTGGCACAAAAAAGTTCCGGATGACCGGTATATCCGCGGCCGCGATCTCCGCCGGGTACTTCTCCTTGACCCTCTCCATCGGCAGCACCATGTTCGACTGCCCCGAACAAAACCACACGTCCCCCGCGAGGATGTCCTGCAACACGATGTGGTTGCTGGCGCGTATGTCCATGGTATAGGGCCCGCCCGCCTTCAGCGGCCGCAGCCGTACCATCCAAAGACTGTCCTCTCCCGCCCGCGCGACATACGTATGCCCCGCGATCGTCACCGACACTTTCTCCGACGGCCGCGCCCAGCCCCATACATTGACCACGGTATCGCGCTGCAGCACCATATGGTCGGACACGAGCTGCGGCAGGTGTACCTGCGCATACACGGAGGCCGCGAGGGGCGAAAAGATCAAAAAAAGGGTTAATTTACGTAGCATGTTGCAATCGGTTACATTTTCACTGCGGCAGCAACCCTCCTTCGGGCCGTCCGCCAGCCGGCACTAAAGTAACTTTTTTCTGTAA